>JAIROU010000261.1 GCA_031257375.1 Bifidobacteriaceae bacterium | reverse complement strand
GCTGGCCTTCTGGCTGGTGCTCCCGACCCTGGTGGCCCTTGGCGCGGTGATCGGCTACCCAGTGGCCAGAGCGCTGTGGCGCTCGTTATTCTCCGACCCGATAGGCCGCGACCCGGCCTTCGTGGGCTTTGACAACTACGCCAGGGTCCTTGCCGGGGACCTGGCGGCGGAGTTCTGGGCCTCCACCAGGGTCACGCTGTTCTTCACGGTGGTGACCGTCGTCTTGGAGGTGATCATTGGCTTCGCCATGGCGCTGGTCATGAACCGAGCCTTCCGCGGGCGCTCAATTGTCCGGGCGGCGATCCTGGTGCCGTGGGCCATCCCCACAGCCGTGTGCGCCGTCCTGTGGCGCTGGACCTTTGACACGCACGGCATTGTGAACCACCTCACGGGCCAGGACATCTTGTGGTTGGGCGCCGAGTGGCCGGCGAAATGGGCCATCATCTTCGCCGACACGTGGAAGACGGCCCCATTCATAGGGCTGTTGACGCTGGCCGGGCTCCAGGCCATCTCGGCGGACCTCTACGAGGCGGCCAGGGTGGACGGCGCGGGCCCCGTGCGGCGATTTTTCTCCATCACGCTCCCACTGGTGAGGCCCGCCCTTGTGGTCGCGGTGCTGTTCCGAATGCTAGACGTGCTGCGGATCTACGATCTGCCCCAGATCTTGACCCACGGCGCCGATGACACCATGACCCTGTCGATGCTGGTGGTGCGCCAGTCGATCGGAAACCTCAAAGCAGGGCTCGGCTCCGCGCTGTCAACCTTGACGTTCCTCTTCATCTTCGCTGTCGCGATTGTCTACATCCGGGCGCTCGGTGCGAAGGTCATGGCCGGACACGGGGGGGCGGATCGATGAGCCGCGGCAGCCCGGCCGGGACGCGCCGGAACGCAACAGGCTCCGGGACGCGGCCGGACGGCATCGGGCACGAAAGCGGCGCCCGCGCGCGGCGACGGCCGGCCTGGCTGTCCGCGAACAACCTGTGGTTCCTGCTTGGGCTGGCGTGCCTGGTCGTCTTCTGCCTGGCGCCCTTCTACTGGATGGTCGTCTCGAGCCTGAAACCGCCCACGGCCATGTTCAACAACCAGCTCTGGCCGGGCACGGTGAGCTTCGAGAACTTCGCGGCCGTGTTCTCGGCGAAGAACAATTTCAGCAGGGCCTTGGTCAACTCCTGCATCGTGGCGGGCTCCACCACCGCGATCGCGATGTTCGTTGGCGTGTTCTGCGCCTACGCGCTGACCCGCCTCCGGTTCAGGGGGCGGACGCTGGTGCTCGCCTTGGTGCTGGCGGGGTCCATGTTCCCCGGCGTGGCCATCCTGACGCCGGTCTACCAGATGTTCGCCTCGTGGGGTTGGATCAACACCTACCAGGCGATGATCATCCCCGACATCTCCTTCGCCCTGCCCCTGGGGATCTGGACGTTGACCACATTCTTCAACCAGATGCCCTGGGAGCTGGAGCAGGCGGCCCAAATCGACGGCTGCACGCCTGGGCAGGCGTTCAGGAAGATCATCATCCCGCTGGCAGCGCCAGGCGTCTTCACCACGGCGATCCTGGTGTTCATCGCGGCCTGGAACGAATACCTCATCGCCTCCAACGTCTCCATCAAGGCCGATGTCAACCCGGTGACCGTGGCCATCGCCAAGTTCACCGGCGAGTCACAGTTCCAACAGCCCTTCGGCACGCAGATGGCGGCGGGGGTGATAGCGACGGTCCCCCTGGTGGTAGTCGTGCTACTGTTCCAACGCAGAATAGTCGCGGGGCTGACATCGGGAGGATTGAAGTCTTGACACCGCCAGCGCAACCTGGCCGGTTGCCCACCGTCCGCACCGTGGCGAGCCTGGCGGGGGTCTCCCGGCAGACGGTCTCCAACGTCCTGAACTTCCCCGAGAGGGTGGGCCCTAAGCTGCAGGAGCGTGTGCACGCCGCGATCGAGGAGCTGGGCTACAGGCCCTCCGCGATCGCCCGTTCCTTGGCGTTGCAGTCGACCGGCCTGATCGCTTACCGCGTGGGAAAGAGTCGCGGCTACGAAGACCAGTCGCTAGACCCCTTCATGAGGGAACTGTCCCGGATAGGCAAGGACCACCACTACCGGCTGGTGCTGCAGTACGCGGCAGAGGACGATTCCTCCCAGATCACCGAATACGAAGACCTTTACGCCCGCCGCGCCATGGACGCGGTGGTGATCACCGAGAGCCACCCTTTGGACGCCCGCGTCGACTGGCTGAAGGCGCATGAGGTGCCGTTCGTGGCGTACGGGAGACCGTGGGGAGACCCGCAGCCGAGCCACAGTTGGGTGGACTTGGACGTGGAGGCGGGCCAGCGGGCGGCCACCGAGCACCTGATAGCCAACGGCCACCGCCGCATCGCCTATCTGGGGCTGCCCCTCGACGGCGCCCGGGCCTCCGCCCACCGCGACGGCTGGGCGCAGGCCATGGGCCGTCTTGTCCCGGAACAGCCGCTGGCCGGGCTCGAATACCTGGGGAGCGCCGAAGAAACCTCTGGGTTGGTCGCCCGCGCCTTGGAGGACGCCGGGGCCACGGGATTTGTCTGCAACCACGACGGGTACGCGGACGCGGCCTTGCACGCCTTGTGGGCGGCCGGGCGGACGCCGGGGCGCGATGTGGCCGTGGTCGGGTTCGGCAACTCGCGGCGCGCGCGCCGCGCCTACCCGCCGCTGTCGTCCATCACCCAATCCGTCGAGCACATAGCCGAGTTGGTGTGGAGCTCGCTGCTCGACCAGTTGGGCGGCACCGGGGCGCCGCCCCTGCAGGAACTGCTCGCGCCGGATCTGGCGATCCGCGAATCCTCGGATTTCGTCCTGCCGAGCTGAGCGGCAGAGCGACCCGCCTCGCCGCTGCTGCGGCGACACGCTACGCGTCGGCTTCGCCCTCAGCTCCCGCTTCCAGGTACTTTTACAGCCCCACGGCGGCGCCACATACGCCTTCGTCGTGCCGTGGCCGGGCGACGCCCGCACGGGGCCGTACCGGTCCATCTGCGGTGAGAAGTCCGAGACGATCACGCGTGTGAGCCAGGCCCCGGAGTTCGTGACCGAGCTGGTCGCCGCCGCCGGGCCCGCCCCCGACGCGGGGACGGCCGCGAGCCGGGCCGAGGCGATCGAGGTGGAGCGGGCGCCGAGCTGG
Organism: Bifidobacteriaceae bacterium; assembly: GCA_031257375.1. Taxonomy (GTDB): domain Bacteria; phylum Actinomycetota; class Actinomycetes; order Actinomycetales; family WQXJ01; genus JAIRTF01. The sequence goes on along the minus strand of JAIROU010000261.1, from coordinate 5,237 downwards.
TGGACGCGCCGCACGCCTGGTTCCCCGACCAGGGCGCCCGCCCAGCGGACGTGCCGGGTTGGTAGGCGACCTGGGAGGCGTTCTTCGCGCCCGCCGAAAACGGTGGGGACGGGGACGATGCCGTCGCGCGGCCGCCCAGCGCCGCGCCGGCCGCCGCGGGGGGGGACGTCCGGGCCGCCGGTCCACGACGGCGCGGTGCGCTCCCCAGAGACCAGGTTCTGGCCAGCGGCACACCCGCCCCGGTGGCCGAGGCGGTCCCCTACCGCTCGCCGGTGTCCACCGCGCCGGAACGGCCCGGAACGGTGTTCGCGGTCGAGACCGTCACGGACACCAGCGGCGACCAGCCCAAAGTGGTCCTCCGCGGCGTGTGCGGCGCCGCCTCCGGGACCGCGGTGATCCCCGCCCCGCCGACCCCCCGGATCACCCCGACCGCGCCGACGCGAGCCTCAACCGGGGCGAAGGCCAAAGACGAGGCCGTCTTGACCGGCCCGTTCCCGGCGGGCACGACGGTCGAGTTCTGGTACCAGTTCACCGAGTTCGCCGACCCCGGCGCGGCTCCGGGCGACCTCGGATGCGCCGCCCCCGACCCGCGCGGCATGGAGGGCGCGACCCGGATCGGGGCCACGATCCTGGAACAGGAGTTGGATGCGGGCGACACGGCCAACGTGTCCTCGCCTGAGTTCACCTCGGATGAGCCGGGCTGCACTTGGATCAAGGAGATCGCCTGGGCGCCCGGTGGCGGCCCCGACGGGGATGTCCTCGCCGAGGGCAGGTTCGACACGCTCAGCGAGAGGACCGTCTGGCGCCGGCCGCCAACCACCCCGGAAGAGCCCGCGCTGCCGCTGACCGGTGCGAACACCCTGCTGTGGGCGGGCGCCGCGGCCGGGCTCCTGGCGGCCGCCTCGGCGCTGGCACGCGGCGGTCTGGGTGATGGGCACGCCGTATTCGGCGGCCCTCTTGGCCTTCCCGGAGAAGGTGTCGGGGTCCTCGGCGGCGAGGAGCTTGAGCTTCTTGGTCACCCTGGGGGCCGAGTTCCCTGGCACGGGGTTCGGCCCTATCGATCAGGGCAAGTTCACCTCGGGCGCCTCCCGCAGCAGCCCCAGATAATCGGCGTGTTGGTCTGGGTCGTATCTGGGCGCCAGCAGGCTCAGCGCGGGCTGCGTCTCGGTCACGGTAGCCCCGACTCTTCCAGCAGCGCCGCCGCTGCGCGCCCTGCGGCGGTCAGCACGTAGCGCTGGGTGCGGGCCCTCGAAGCGCCGGGGAGCGTGCGGGCCAGGAGCCCCGCCTCGACCAACGGCGCTATGTGGCGGGCGAACGCGCGGTAGTCGTCCGTCAGGCCGACGGCCGCCAGGATCTCCCTCCTGGACGCCGGACCGCCCCGCACCGCCGCGATGACTCCCGGGCCGCGCCTGCCCAACGACCCGAGCGCGTCCCGCCGATCTGCGGCTTCATCCTGCCGTTTGCGTTGTTCTGCCTGCTTATCATCCTGCTTCGAGGGGGTTTCATGCTGCTTTTCCGCCTGCTCATCCTGCTTTTCCGGCTGTTCCTCCTGCCGATCTGGCGGGTTTGCGGTGGCTAGCTGGTTGACGCGGTATCGCAGCGGGTCGTGGCTTTGGATGTGGACCGTGATCTTGAGGCGTTCGTGGCCTTCCTCGAAGCCCGGTTCGGGCAGGCCCAGGGCGGCGAGGTCCGCCAGCACCTCGGGGATGCCGGTGCCCCACGCCTCGATCAGACCCAGATCCTTGAAGATCGAGGCCAACACCGGGTTGCGGATGGAGGACTCGCCGCGCTTCATCTGCTCCACGGTCATGCCCGGCCGCAGTCCGCCGGGGCTCTCGATCCGGATCTCGTCGTCCAAGAACGCGACCTTCAGCGGCGTGCCGTGGTCCGCCCATGAGGAGTGCACCAGCCCGTTGACGATCAGCTCTTTGAGGGGCGCCACCGGGATGGACCAGACGTCGGTCCGGCGGCGCGGCCCGTCGGAGAACTCGGCGGACAAGAACGCGTTGCGCCTCAAGAAGTCCAAGACCTTGTCCACCGCGAGGGGCAAGGGTCCGAGGATCTCGGCCTGGTCGGTGATGTCACGCCGGCGCGGCCCGCGGAACCGGGCGCACTGCACGCGGGCGTGCGGCAGGAGCCTCTCCGGGTGCGGCGAGCCGACCAGCACGCCCGCGTTGGTGGGGATCGTCCGGCCCGGCTCCACGCAGGCCAGGTTCCCCGAGCGGAGCGCCGCCTCGTCCATCTCGCGCCCCAGCAGCTTGGACAACGCCGACAGGTCCAGGTCCGCCAGCTCGCCGCCGGCGCAGGGCAGCTTGTCGAAGCTGATGCCCTGCGCGGACCTTTCCAACTCCGCGACCATGCTGGGGCCGGCCTGGACGTTCCCGGCCGCCGACCGGTAGAACACGCCGGCCGCGCGCCCCGCCGACCTCAGGTGGTAGGGGCGCTGCGAGCCCAGCACCACATCCGCGACAACCAGGGTCTTGCCCGCGACGGTCACCAGCTCTATGGCCGACGCGAGCTGCGGCCTGACCGAGTCCGCGATCAGGTGCGCCAGGCGCTCTTGCTCCACCAGCGGGTCCGCCACCCCGACCACCGTGCCGTCGTCCCGCACGCCCACCACCAGCTGCCCGCCAGCGGAGTTCGCGAACGCCACCACCGAGCGCAGCGCCCGATCCGGCGAGCCCAGGTTCAGCTTGTACTCGCGGGTCTTGCCCTCCGGCTCGGCGACACGCCCCGCCTCGTCCAGCGACAACGCAAATGGCATCGGCCCCCCTCCTCTCTTCCACGGTCACTCAACGCTACAAGCAGCCACTGACAGCGAGGCGCCGCCGGGCCGCCCTCCTGGGCGGCAATCGCCAGGCCGAGACCGCCAGTCCAGACCGGTCGCTGGTCACCTCGGCCGGGCCGCCACCCGCATTGCCTGCGCCACGCCTACGCCGTTCACTGCTCGACGTCGAGGGCGTCACGACGTCCGACATCCAGCGGTGGCTGGGGCATGCGAGCCTCGCCACGACAGAGCGGTACCTCAAGTCTGTGACGGCCTCCCGGCGGGACCTGGAACTGGCGGGCGCGCTCGCCAGTGGGCACCGCCCGGAATGCGCAGGGAGCACACCCGGTGGCACGGCTCTGGGAAGGCGGCTCGGGTCGGCGCGATCAGACGTGTGGGTCACCTTGATGACGGAAGGAAGGCCTCGAAGAAGAACGGCCGTGGCGATCAAGCGGGCGAACTGGGCCGCCTGGTCGCAGTGTTCAAGTACCGGGCGGAGCCTTTGGCCGTAATCTTAGCTGGGCCGTGATTCTCTGGGTTGATGCGAACCAGCGATCGGCGTCGGAGTTGATCGCGGCCAACACCAGGCGCATGTTCTGGTACTGGCGTCTGATGTTCTTCGAGTCCAACATGGTCTCCATGTGGGCGCAACGGTTTCTCAGGCGATAGATCCCGTCAACGGCGCGGACCAGGTCGACCGGGGGGCAGTCAGCCCGGCGAACGCCGAGCCGAGCGCCTTGGACCACAGCAGTTGCCGTCCGGGGTCCCGATCGGGGAGCAGGAATCGCCAGGTCCCGAAGGGAAGCTGGGTCAATATGTCGTTGTGCCCGACAGGCCGCGCGGACTCGGGCACGGCTTGGTTCGCCCTCCTGGCGGCTTCGGTCAGTGTGTCGCGGCGGACCAGGCGGACCAGGCGGACCAGCAGTGGCGACGGGTCGAACAACCAGTCCGCACTGCGGGGCAGCCCGGTGGCGCTGTCCGTTTGGAGCGCGTTCCATTTCCTGAGTTAAACGTCCATGGCATTGCGCAGCGCGAGTTCTGTGACGTGGAGTGCTTCGTGGATCGCGCCGGACACCGCTATGCCCCACTTGTGAAGTTGGACAGCGCCGCGCCGGTCGCCGGCCATGGCGTCAAGCAACCTCGCCATCCGCGCAGGCGACACCATCAATTCCAGCAGCGCGAACGCCGCGTGGGATTCAAGCTCCCCGTTGGCTGACACGCATGGATACAATAGAGGCAAAGCGGAGGCAGGTCGCTCCGTTGGCTTATGCTTGAGGCCCGGTCGGTCACCACGCCGATTGGGCCTCAAGTGCTTCTGCCCGCTCACACCAGGTTGCTCACCACAGACGGCGTGTTGTGGGAGTTGCCTCACGGCGAAGGGTACGGGTTCTCCTCCCCGCAAGAACTTGTCGATGGGATCGTCCAAGACAGCGACTTCACGTGGCGGCGTGGCGGACCCGTCGATTTGGCGTATTTGGGGGCCACCCCTGACCTGGCTGAACTACTCGCGGGAGCCTACAGGCAGATCCGTCACCAACCGCCGTTGGTCCGCACGCCACCTCCGGAGCCACCACAGCGCCCCCGCATGAGCCTCACTGGTTGGACGTAACCTTTTGCCATTCGGGTCGGCAGTTGATGGGTTCTTCGCCGCTGGCATCAGCGTTGTCGCGTTGTCCATCTGCTCTGTCATATTCGGGTGGGGTAACACCGTCTTCGACTCTGCGGGTGCCCCCATCTTCATCGCCGCTCCCGCACTTGGTGCCATGGTCGGAGTCGTCGGAGCGATCAGCGGTTGAACAACGCCGACCTGGGTCGGCTACCGTCCAGCTGGTGCGCCAGAAAGGACTCGAACCTTCGACACCCGCTTTAGGAGAGCGGTGCTCTATCCACTGAGCTACTGGCGCAGCGAGTATCTAGCCTACAGTTGCCGGTGAGCCGCCCGGCCCCGACCGCCGCCGCCCGCGCCGGGCGGACCGCCCCGGGGGCTTAACGCCAGGCATCTCGCCTGCGTGGTGTTGTGGCGCACGCCTGTTTGAGCCGTGCGCCGGAAAGGATTCGAACCTTGCCGTCCGGTCGGCTGGGCGCGGCCCCTCGCCTCGGGCGTTGCTCCCGGTAGCGGTTTCACCGCTCCGAGTCCGGGTCGGGTGGCGACCCGGGCCGCGGCTTGGCTCCGCGATAGCGTTATGGGTATCTAGAAGGGGGGATCGCTATGTCCAGTGTCACTGTTAGCGTGGCAACAGCGCACAACCAGCTATCGCGTCTGATCAGCCGGGCTGAAGGCGGCGATGACGTGGTCATCTCGCGGCGCGGCAAGCCGGTCGCGCGTTTGCGGCCGGTTTCGGAGAGTTCGGTGTGGACGGTCGCGTAATTGAGCCAGGCTGGGACACGTAATTGAGCCACCGATGGACACGCAATTGAGCCGGGCTGGGACACGTAATTGAGCCGCGCCTGGGACAGGTGGTTGAGCCAG
>JAIROU010000125.1 GCA_031257375.1 Bifidobacteriaceae bacterium | reverse complement strand
CTGCCACATAAGCTTGTACTTCAGCTCTAGTCGGATTCCCGGGCGAAGAAGGCCGCGGCTTTTTTCAAAAATGAATTTTCTTGCTCTAACCTGCGGATTTGTGCCTTCAACCGAGCTGTCTCTTGATCCGGGACCATCACAGTCCCACCACTAGCCCCACTCTTAGGTGAACGGGCCTTCTCAAGCCGGGTTGCGTTGGTCGCCGGTGCGTGGCTGTGAGCGGCCTACGACCGCGATAATCCGCGCGGCTGGGTTGGCGGCCGGCACCGGTATCGGCGGGCCGGGCGTCGAGCAAGGGTCTTTTTGGGAAGGTAAAACCCGTGCCGCGTTGCAAGGCCTCTTACACGCCGCCGCTTTAGATGGGCGCGGCGCTGATGACCTGTTTACCTGGACGTTAGACCCGCAAGCCGCCGCTGACGCGGTCGCTGTGTTACGTTCCGATCCTCGGGCCGCACCCGGTTGGGCGGAGTCATTAGATGCGATGATCGGCGCCGATCCGCGTACTCGTGACTCTATCTGGCAGGGCGTGTCGCTGGCTTTAGCTGCATTGGCTGACCCGCGGGTGATGGACACGGTCAACCCACCAGCTGACGAACAGTTCAACCCGGCTGAGTTCCTGGGTGCTAATGGAACGTTGTTCTTGTTAGCGACCGGGAGTGGGGCAGGCGCGTCCGCGTCGTTAGTTGCCGCGTTCGTTGAGGACCTGACCGAAACCGCCCGGCTGATAGCGGCCCGTTCGACTGGTGGGCGCCTCGACCCGCCGTTGTTACTGGCCTTAGATGAAATCGCTAACCTCGCGCCGCTGCCGTCTTTACCTCGACTGATGGCTGACGGCGGTGGCAGCGGGATCACCACCATGCCGGTCGTGCAATCAATGGCTCAAGCCCGCGACCGGTGGGGATCGCAGGCCGCGTCAGCGATCTGGGACGCCGCGATCGTGAAAATCATTCTCGGTGGAGGGTCAGCGCCGTCAGACCTAAGAGATATCTCAACCCTGGCCGGGGAACGCGACGAGGTTACCTGGTCCACCACGCTCGGAGAGACCGGGCGCCGCTCCACCCAGAGCGCTACCCGCCGGGTGCCTGTTCTCCCGCCCGAACAGATACGGACGATGCCGTTCGGGCAAGCACTGACCATGTTCCGGTTCGCTCCGCCGATCATCACCCAGCTACGTCCCTGGACCGCCCGACCCGACCATAAAACCATCAAAGCCCACCAGGGAGAGGTTGAAACCCTTATCCGGCAGGCCGCCCAGTGAACACCAAACAGCCAACCCGAGCCACCCTGCCGGTCGAACCGGCCCGGCTTGGCGCCGACCCGCCGGCGTTGCTCTACCAAGGTGACGTGTTCGATGTGCTTCCCTCACTGGCGGCCGGATCGTTCCACACGGTTGTGACCGACCCGCCCTACGCTATCGGGATCGACCAATGGGACACGCCCGCCACATTCGACCGGACTGTTGCCTGGCGTCAGATCACCTTAGATGGGGCCGGCGGCCCGATGGCCGGCTACCGGGCATGGACCCGCGCCTGGGCGCAAGAAACCCGGCGGGTGTTGAAACCCGGCGGGTGGCTGATCTGCTTCGGTGGGGCTAGGACCTGGCATCACGTCGCGGTCGGCATAGAACAAGCCGGTTTCCAGATCAAAGACCAGATCGCGTGGCTCTACACCTCAGGGGTGCCAAAAAACCTTGACCTGTCCAACGCTATCGACCAGCGTTTAGGTTACCTCCGCCCCGACCGGCGGGTGGGCGCCCCAACAGCGGGGTTACTTCCATCAAGACGGGTCGTGGACAAAGGCAAACCGATCTCACCTCAGGCCCGCAAATGGAACGGATGGGGCACCGCTTTAGCGCCGGCCTTCGAACCGGTCATCATCGCTAAAGCACCCACGCCGCTAACCATCGCCGCGAACCTACTCGAGCATGACACCGGCGCCATCAACACCGCCGCAGGGCACCAACCGGCCGACCGGTGGCCGAAGAACGCCGCCCTGGACCAGGCGGCCGCTTTGATACTCGACCAGGACTGCGCGGCCCGGCCAGGGGAACGTTCAGGGCTGTTCCCGGTGTTTAGACACCATCCGAAAGCGACCCGCGCCGAGCGTCCCGAACTAGACGGCGGCGCCCACCAAACCGTCAAACCGCTCGGACTGATGAGATGGCTATGCACCTTGTTCTGCCCACCAGACGGAGTACTGCTAGACCCCTTCGCCGGGTCCGGCGCCACCCTGGAAGCCGCCCACCAACTCGGAATCGAATCAGCCGGGATCGAACTTGACCCCGCCCACCAGCAACTCATCAAAACCAGGTTCACCCAGATCGGGGCCCGTCCCGGCACCCTGATCTGAACCTGCCCGCCCCCACCATGCCCGCTCCCGGCTCCGATCCCCGCGACAGGCGGGGCGCCGGGCACACACCTTGACGATGACGCCGCTATTGGACGCGATGACACCAGCCGTAAAGGAGACACCAAGAATCATGGCAACCGCACTACGCGAGACCCTGTCCGGGTTCATCACCAGCCGGCCGCGTCTTTCGTTCACCTGGGCTGGGATAGAAAGATTCTATGCGAGAGCCGGGGTGGAGCGTTCGACCCGCACCAAGCAGGCATCGCCCCTGAGCGCATGACCGGCAACCAACCCGCCGACGCCGGCCACACCAGCCAACAGCGGCCAGAACCGGAAGCGGTACCGGCCGGCCCGGCCGTTATAGAGCACAATGACGACCGCGATTACGATGACCGTCCGGCCGGAACGGAAACCTCAGCCGACCAGTCCAGCCCAGACGGTTTCTTCACCGGCGGGTTTGACCTCGAACCGCCGCCCATCCCGGTCAGCTTCAATGATCTTGACGCGGACATCCTCGCTGAGACGATGCGCGAGCTGGACGCCTGGGTCGAACAGCTCCGTGAGGTTTGGTCGCTGCCAGCCGGGGTGATCCCGCCGTACTGGCACCGCCACGACTGCCTGATCGAACTACTCGCCTCGTTGTGGACCCATTATCTGGGGGCGTTCCACCCCACCCAAGACGCCTCCGCCCCGTTCGGGTTGTGGCGGGATTTCGAGGACTGGAAAGACCGCATGCGTGAACAAGTCGCCCAGGTCGGCACCCGGCTCGACTCCGACCGTCCCGCCCGTGTGATCTTATGGCCCGGCCAAACCCCACCCGAACCAGCCGATGAACCGGCCACCGACACCACCAACCGCCGCGCCGACTTCAACCAACACCTCACCTGGCGCACCAACAGGCGCCGCCAGCGAGAGGCCACCCGCCTAACCGAACTCGCCGCTAGGGCCGACCCCCACACCGAAAACCCGAACTGAAACGGACACCCGGTTAAGGCTTAGCTAGGCGGGCTGATCGTCGTCACGCTCGCCGTGACCGCCGGTTTTGATTGCCGCGAGGCCGGCGACGCGGCCGTCTCGCGGATCACGTGCGGCGGTGTGTCACTTCCCGGCGGGCTTCGGGTGGCCGGGGGCGAGCTTTTCGAGTATCTCTGCTGTTAGCGGGTTCGGCTGATCTTCCCGCTCAATGTAGTGGCGGCGGGTTGTCCTGGTGTCGGCGTGACCGAGCATGTCAGCGGCGGTCTTATCGCCGGCCTCCTTGGCGAGCAGCGTCGCGGCGGTCTTACGCAGCGAGTGGGGTTTGACGCCCCGGCCCTCCAACCCCGCCAGTTGGAGGATCTGCCGGAAGGTTCGCCGGGCGTTGTAGGGAGTCAGCGGCTTGCCGCCCTTGGTGAAGAACAGCAGGTGTTCCGCGTCGGCGTCCGGGATGGCGCTCAGACGGTGGCGTATCACCTCGGCCGCGAACTGGGGCACCGCGACCGTCCGCTTCGACTTGTGGGTCTTCGGGAACGGTTGGCGGTGGACGCCTTTGCCACGGGGGACCACGATGGTGCCCGCGATCCGCACGATTGCGGGCGATGTGGTCACGTCAACGTCGCCTTTGCGCAGTGCGAGGGCCTCCCCGATCCGGGTCGACGTCCCGAGCATGACCTCGATCAGGTCCCTGACCTGACCGTCGGGTTTCGGGCCGGGCAGTGAGGCGCCGGTCCGCCACTCGCGGGCCGCCCGCCGGATCGCCTCAAGCTCGGCCGGGGTCAGCGCTTTCGGCTCGTTCGCCGAGGCGCGCAGCCGGGTGGTCGCGTCCACCGGGTTGCGGGGGATCGCGCCGCAGCGCATCGCATACCGCATGACCATGTTCAGCGTCCCTTTCGAGTGCTTCGCCTTCGAGTGGGACTTGGCCGCCTGCGTCTTCAAGAACCGCTCCACCCGGGCGACGGTGATCTCCCTGAGCGTGAAATGCTCGAACGTGGGCATCAGCAAGGTCCGTAGCTGCGACTCGTAGGTGTCCTTGGAGCCCTGCGCCAGGCCGGGGTCG
>JAIROU010000112.1 GCA_031257375.1 Bifidobacteriaceae bacterium | reverse complement strand
CGAGGTCGACGGCTGGGCCGCGCACGGCTCCAGGCCGGCCTTCCAGCGCGACCGCATCCGGCAGAACGCGCTGATCAACGCTGGATACCGGATCCTTCGGTTCACCTGGGACGACATCGTCAACCGCGAGCAATTCTGCGTCGAGCAGATCATTGGCGCGCTCGGCCTGATCCCGTCGACCGCCAGATGGTCGAGACTCGACCCGGCGGTCCGGCTTGGAGCAGTCCCGCGCCGCTTCGACGCCGGCGTCGGCCGCCGTCTCGACACCCCGAGCCAAGCAAATGCTGGGCTCGCCGCGCCAAGGCCCGAGCGATTGTTGGTCTTGATGAATTGCGCGGGCAGGCTTTGGCCGGACTGGCCCGGGTCGGCGGTGATCTCATCTGGTGGACCCAGAGGCCGCCTTGTTGGTCAACTCCTCCGCCCGGGTTGATCTGCCGGGGGCGGGGGGGGGACTGCGGCGGGCAGGGGGAGCGTCACCCCGCCTAAGACCAGTTCGCGCATGATCCGGGCCGCTATCTCGGCCGCAGTGCCGTCGAATTCGCGCGCCCGCCGCAGGTCGGCGGCCATGCCGCCGATCGTCATGGCCAGCATGCCGGCGAAGCGGGTGGCCAAGTCCGGCAGTTGGACGGCGGTCCGCTCGGCTATCACCTGGCCCACCTCCTTGGCGTGGGCCGCCCAGAGGTCCCACAGCCTGGCCCTCGGCCCGGGCGTGGCGTCGAGGATCGTGCGCGCGGTCTCCAGCCGTTCGTCATCGGCGCCGGCCTGGATCATCGTCAGGATGGCGGCCCCGAGGGCCTGGTCGATCGGCTCGTCCGGCGGGCGCGAGCGCAGCGCCTCGGCCAGCGAGTTCAAACGCAGGGGTTCGACCAGCACCGCGTCTTTGGTCGGGAAGAAGCGGTAGAAGGTGGAGGTGCCGATCTCGGCTTCGGCCGCGATTTCCTCGACCGTGGTGGCGTCGTAGCCCTTCTCGCTGAACAGCCGCAGCGCGGTGTCGATGACGCGCGCGCGGGTTTGGGCGGCCTTCTTCTCGCGTAATCCCATGCGGCCAGGTTACCAAAAGGGGTTGACAGCCATATGGGAGAAACATATATTTGGTAGCGTCACCCAAATGGTAGCGCACCCCACATTCTTTGGGTCGCGCTGTGAGACGCACAGAGGAGTGCTGATGGACAACCCCAACGCCGCCGGCCAATCGAATCCCGCCGCGGGCGGCATCGGCGGCCCGGCCCCAGTTCCAGACACCCGGCTGCCGAGGCTGGTGACGGCCATGGCGACATCGACCCTGGGCGTTTACATCGCCCTGCTGACCCCGCTCCAACTGCTGCTCACCCTCCACCTGACGCAGATCGTCCCGGAAGACGGCAAGATGAGCGCCACCACCGCCTTTTCGGTGGTGACCGGCGTGGGCGCGCTGCTGGCGCTGTTCGCCAACCCTTTCGGCGGGCGCGTGTCGGACCGCACCAGCGCCCGCTTCGGGCGGCGGCGGACGTGGATCCTGACCGGGGCGCTCAGCGGCGCCCTGGTGCTGACGGCCATGTCCTGGACCACCGAGGTTTGGCAGGTGGTCGTGGTCTGGTGCCTGGTGCAAACCTTGACCAACTTCCAGCAGGCCGCCACGATCGCCTTGATGCCGGATCAGGTGCCGCCCGGGCGGCGGGGCTCGGTCTCAGGGATTCTCGGCCTGGTGGCCTCGTGCGGCCCGCTGATCGGCCTGACGCTGGTCGCAATGATCCGGGCCCCGGCTGTCCAATGGGCGATAGCGGCGGTGGCTTGCGCCCTCGGCGGCGTGATCGCAGTCCTGCTGGTGCGCGAACGGCCGCTGGCCGAGCGTCCGGACAAGATGGGGCTGGCCGAATTGGCGCATTCCTTCTGGGTCAACCCGCGCCGCCACCCGGCGTTCGGCTGGGCCTGGCTTATCCGCTTCCTGCTGAGTTGCTCGTTCGCGGCCAACACCTACCACGCCTTCTACCTGATGCAGCGTTTCGGTGTGGCCGAGGACAAAGTCGCCGGGGTGGTCCTCCAACTCTCCTTGCTGTCCACCGTTGTCCTCGCCATCACCGCCGTGATTGGCGGCTTCTTGTCCGACAAGTTGCGCCGCCAGAAGCCCTTCGTGGCCGCCTCGGGCGTGTTTGTCGCCGTGTCGCTGTCGCTGATGGCCTTCGCCCCGTCGCTGACCTTCGTGTTCGTGGCGATGGCCTTCATCGGCGTGGGAACGGGCCTGGCCTATTCGGTCGACACGGCCATGTGCGTGCGCGTGCTGCCCAGTTCGGCCGACGCCGGGAAGGACCTCGGAGTTGTCAACATGGCCAACACGATCCCGCAGTCGGTCGTGCCGTTCGTCGCCGCTCCGCTCTTGGCGCTGGGCGGCTTCAGCCTGTTTTACGTCGTGCTGGGCGTGGTCGGGGTGCTCGGCGCGGTGGCGGTGGTGCGCATACCGGAGATCGGCCAGGAGGGCGACCCCCGCTACGCCCTGATCACCCGGCCGGCGGCGACGGTCGCGTGAGGGGTTTTCGTGTCCGATGCCGCCGGGTTGGCCCGCCGTTGTTCGCGCGCGACGGCGCGCGCCGAGTTGGGAGTTCTCTTGCCCGGCGGCGTCCGCGCGGACGGCCGGGACAGGCTCTC
>JAIROU010000089.1 GCA_031257375.1 Bifidobacteriaceae bacterium | reverse complement strand
CCGCACCAGGGTGATGCCGGCGGCGGCCAATTCCGGTTGAATGCGCTGCTCGAAGCACTGGACTTGGCGGCTGACCAGCTCGTGAGCGCGCGTCTGAATGGCGTCCATCAGCTGCCGCGGGGTTAGGCCGGAAGGGGCCACAACGGCCATCCCGGCGTCCATCCGGCGCTGCAGCCCGGCCACCCGGACCATGAAGAACTCGTCCAGGTTGGAACTGAAGATGGACAAGAAGCGAACCCGCTCCAGCAGCGGCATGCCGCCGTCCTCGGCCAGCTCCAAGACGCGCTGGTTGAACGCCAGCCAGCTCAACTCGCGGTCGCCGTACCGGTCGGAAGGCAGTTGGTTGTCCATAAGCCGATCCTTCCACAACGCCGCTAGACGAATCTCTCAAGAGCGGCCGCTTCCGCGATCCGCGACAGGCCTTCGCGGATCGCCCTGGCCCTGGGGCGCCCCAGCCCGTCAACTGTGGCCAGGTCGTCAAGGGAGGCCCCGAGGATGGCTTGGAGCGTGCCGAAGTGGGCCACGATTCGCTCAGCCGTGGCCGGGCGCAGCCCGGACACCTTTGACAGCAGGCGGAAGCCGCGCGGGCTGACCGCCCGGTCCAGCTCGCCCGGCTTGTCAATCAGCCCGAGCGCCAGGGCCACCTTGACCGGTTCGATCAAGGCGCTGGCCGGCAGTTCGGCCAGGGCCGCCAGGCCGGCCCGGGCGCCGCGGCCGGCGCGGGCGTCGCCGGCGGCGGGCGTGCCAACCGCGGCCTGAGGGCCACCTGCGGCGGGACGGGCGCCCGCAGCAGCGGCCTGAGCGGCCTGAGCGGCCTGAGCGGCTTGAGCAGCGTGAGCCGCGCCGTCAACGGCCTCCCCGCCGTCAACCGGGTTTCCGGCCGGGTTGACGTAATCCCGCGCCAACCACCGCCGGTCCTGGTCAACGCCGCTGATGGCCTGCTCGAACTGCATGCTCAAGAGCCGTCCGGCGGTGCCCAACTCGACCAGCGCGTCGGACACTTCTTGGCCGATCCGCCAGACCGCTTCTTGGCGCCCGGCGACGTCCGCCACCTCCCGGACCGTCACGCGGTCTTCGACTTCGAGGACGGTCAGGGCGTCGGCCGCCTCCTCGAGGCGGGCGCGGTAACGCTCCAGCGTGATCAGCGCCTGGCTGGCCCGCGCCGCCAGTTCTTCCGGGTCGAGCAGCAGATGGCGGATGTTGTGGACGTACAGCGCGGCGATGTTCATCGACTGCGACACCGAGATGACCGGGAAACCCGTCTGCTTGGCCACCCTTTCGGCCGTCCGGTGGCGGGTGCCGGACTCGCTGGTCGGGATGGACGGGTCGGGCAGCAGTTGGACCGCCGCCCGAACGATCCTCTGGAGGTCGGAGTCGAGCACCACGGCGCCGTCCATCTTCGCCAGCTCCCGCAAGCGGGTGGCGGAGAACGGCACGTCGAGTTCGAATCCGCCCGAGCAGATCGATTCGACCACGGAATTGAACCCCAGAACGATCAAGGCGCCCGTGCGCCCGCGCGCTATCCGCTCCAGCGCCCCCCGCAACTCCGTCCCCGGCGCGACCGCCTGGAGAGTCGAGCGCAGCAGGTCGGTCGAAGAGGTCGATGAGGGCGAAGAGGGCGGGCTGGGCTTTATGGACATCTAAGAACTCCCGGGACTTGGCGGCTGGCCAAGATTCTATCCGCGCAGCTCACGGCCCGCCCGCCATGCCCGGCCAAGTCCCGTTCCGCTCCCGGGTGGAAAGGCTGGTCAAGACCATGATGCCGTCAATTCGGCGGGCCTGAGGATCCGCAGCGCCCCGGCCACATCGCCGACTGGGACAATGTCCAGGCCGGCGTCCGCCGAGGACAGCCTCGGCGCCACCCCGGGCGGGATGACCGCCCGGCCGAACCCGAGCCGGGCGACCTCCTCCAGACGCCGCTCGAGCGCCTTGACCGGGCGGATTTGACCGCCCAGCCCGACCTCGCCCACAGCCACCGTGCCGGATGGGACCACCAGGCCAAAGTGCGCCGAGGCGGCCGCCAGAATCACGGCCAGGTCGACGGCCGGGTCTTGGCAGCGGATACCTCCCACGGTGGCGCAGTAGAAGTCCCGTCCGCGCAGGTCAAGCTCGCAGCGAGCCTCCAGCACCGCCAGCAGCATGGCGGCCCTCGACGATTCCAGGCCGCTGACGGCGCGTCTGGGCGAACCGGTCGCGGCCATCACCGCCAAGGCTTGAACGCCGACCGCCACGGGCCGGCGGCCCTCCATCATCACGCCGGTGCACGACCCTGGGACCACCGGGTCGCCGCCGGCCAGGAACAGTCCGCTCGGGTCGATGACCTCGCGGATGCCGTCCTCGGTCATCTCGAAGCAGCCGACCTCATCGGCCGAGCCGAACCGGTTCTTGGTGCAGCGCAGCAGCCGCAGCGCCGAATGGCGGTCGCCCTCGAACATCGCCACCGCGTCCACCAGGTGCTCCAGCGTCCTAGGACCGGCCACCAAGCCGTCCTTGGTGACGTGCCCGACCAGCAGGCAGGCCATCGAGCCTTGTTTGGCGGCGGCCACCAGCGCCGCCGTCACCGCCCGGACGTGGGTGACGCCGCCCGGCGCGCTGTCGAGCTCGGTCGAGCTGAGGGTCTGGATCGAGTCGACCACCAGCAGGTCGGGCGCCTCGCCCCGCGCCAGGTCCAGGGCTTGGCCGAGCTCGGTGACGGCGGCCAGTTTGACGCCGCCGTGGCTGGCCCCGATCCTGACCGCCCGCGACGCCACCTGGCTGGCCGACTCCTCGCCGGTCAAGTAGACCACCCGCCGCCCGGCGCCCGCCGCCCGGGCCGCGACCTCCAGCAACAGGGTCGACTTGCCCACGCCCGGCTCGCCGCCCAGCAGCACCACCGATCCGGGCACAATGCCGCCGCCCAGCACCCGATCCAACTCGCCGACGCCGGTCGGCCAGGGCTTCGCCAACTCGGCCGGGACCTCGGTGATCGGGGTCAGCTTGGCGGCCGGCAGCCCCGGCGGCCCGCCCCGCCGCGCCGCCGGGGCGACCTCTTCCACCGTCCCCCACTGGCCGCAGCCGCCGCAGCGGCCAGTCCACTTCACCGGTTCGGCCCCGCAAGCGGAGCATTGATAGCTGGTTTTCAATACTGACTTGGACATGCCGACAACCTATCGGCCGCCTCTGACACCGAAAGGCCGCAGCCAGATCCCCCAGCGCGTCCGTCTAGAGCCGTCTAGAGCCTCACCCGCCGGGCGCCCGTCTCCGCTTGGTCGTCCCAGATGATCGGCACGGGTCAGGCTTCGAGCAGGTCGTGCTCCGCGCCCTGGCCGGCCTCTAGCCTGTCGATGGCGCGGGCGATCCGTTCCTGGTTGGCGAGGCTGTAGAACGGGTCCGGGGTGATCTCGAACGGGATCCTTCGCCTCTTGACCGTCGTGGCCGCGAACGATGCCACCAGCGCCGAGACAGGTATGTGGACATCGGCCGCGAACTTCGCGAAGTCGCGGTACAGGTCCTCGTCCATCCGGATGCTGATCGTCTTTGTGGCCAATTCAAGTCCTTCATCGTGATTGCGGTTGCGATTAACGGCGTTCTACTGCAGTTGCAATAAGGCGGATTGGCGCGTCAGTCGGTTCGGCCGGGCGATAAGCGCCAAACGGCGACCGCCGAGCGAGCCTCGGTCGCCGCCGGGCGAACGCCAAGTCCTCCAAGCCCTTGCCTCCGACGCGCCGCCGCACACGAGCGGGCCGACAGTCGGCCGGTGGGCGGCGCGTCACGTGGGCGGACGGCATCGTCCGATGCCGCGCGCCGCGCCGGGCCGGTGTCGGCAGGCAGGGCGTGCGCAACGTTGGCGGACGGCATCGGGCGGCGGCTGGCCCCCGACGGCGGCCAAACACTTCGCCCGGCGGCGTGTTCGGGGCATCGACGGGCGCTCGCTTGGCCCACCCGACAGGTCGGCCGGGCCAAGATGACCTCCGGCTCGTCCAGCGCGGATGCCGCCTCGGCCGCTCGCCGCCCAAGGGCCGCGTCGGCGAACCATTTCAAGGACCGCCGACCACCGGCCCGTCATTCGCGTCGTAGGCTCCGGCGGCCCCGGCGACCGCCCCGACCGCGGACATGACCGCGCGTCTGGTGAACTCGCTCTGACCCAGATCCGCGAGTAAGGGGTTGGCGACACGTGGCGGTTTGATCTGAAAAATGCCTTCCGACCTGCGACAATGGGAGTGTTAGAAAGCCCGTTGGACACAAACCGGGAAGGC
>JAIROU010000024.1 GCA_031257375.1 Bifidobacteriaceae bacterium | reverse complement strand
CGCCGCCCCCAGCCGCGCCGCCGCCAGCCGGACCGCCGCCAGCCGAGGCGGCGTCCACCAGCCCGTCCTCGATCAAGCCCGGAACCGCCGCCCGCGCGGCGCGGGGCAAGTCGGCCCAGCTCAAGCCCCTGGCCGTGCGCAGGCGCAGCATCAGCCGCTCCAGGCCCAAGGCCGCCGGGTCGAGTTCTTCCCAACCCTGCCAGGGCATCTCGCCCCGCTCGACCGCCTGGCCCCAGCGCCGCGGCAGTTTGAGGTTCCACCAGCGGCGCGCCCCCAGGCTGGAGTGCGCCCCCGGCCCTATCCCCCACCATTCGCCGCCGGTCCAATAGCCCAGGTTGTGCCGCGACTCAAAGCCGGGCCTGGCCCAGTTCGAGATCTCGTACCAGGCCAGTCCGGCGTCCTCGAACAAGGCGTCGGCCAGTTCGTATTTGTCGGCCTGCTCGTCCGGGTCGACCGCCGCCAGCCGCCCGGCCCGGATTTGCCGGGCCATGGCCGTGCCCGGCGCCAGGGTCAGGGCGTAGGCGCTGACATGGGACAGGCCCAAGTCCAGCGCCGCCCGGACTGACCGCTCCCAATCCGCCAAGGTCTCGCCCGGAGTGCCGTAGATCAGGTCGACCGAGGCCTCGAGCCCGGCCCGCCGGGCCGCCTCGGCCACCACCGGCACCCGCTCCGGGTCGTGAGTTCGGTCGAGCCGGGACAGCACCGCCGGGACGGCCGACTGCATGCCGAACGACACCCGGGTGAACCCGGCCTCGGCCAACCGGCCCAGGTATGCGGCGTCGACCGAGTCCGGGTTCGCCTCGGCCGTCACCTCGGCGCCGGGCGCCAGGCCGAAAACCCGACAGACGGCATCGTGCAACTCGACCAGTTCCTCGGCCGCCAAGACCGTCGGGGTGCCGCCGCCGAAAAAGACCGACGCAGCCGCCCGGCCGCCCTCGCCCAGCCGTTCGAGCTCCGCCCCGGCCAACTCGATCTCCACCGCCGCCTGGCGGACGAAAGCCTGGTGGGCGTCCCGGCCGGCCACGTAGGTGTTGAAGTCGCAGTAGCCGCAGCGGCGCGCGCAGAACGGCACGTGGACGTAAACCGCGAAGGGCGCAGGCACCGATTCGGCCTCAGCCGACGCGCCGCAGCACCACGTTCGCGCCGCCGGTGGCCAATTCGATGTTGTCGTCGTCGGTCACCGTGACGACGAAGGTCGAGCCGCCGCCCAGCAGCCCGGTGACGGTCAGTTTCAGCGCGCCGCCTTCCTCGTAGACCGCCCAGGTGTCCTGGGGGCTGAAAAGGTTCACGCTCTCGGGCGCGAATTGCACGATGGCGTTCGCTTGCGCCTGCCCGTAGCCGCTGCCGCCGACCACCTTCCACTTCCCCAAGATGTCGAACGATGCCGCCGGGTCGCCGCCCGCCCCACCGTCGCCCGGGTCGCCGCCCGCCTGGTCGGGGTCGGCTTGGTCCGGGTCGGCCTCGGCGGGGTCTTCCGGGGCGGGGTCGGCTTCAGTGGCCGCTCCCGCCTCATCGGCCGGCCCGACCGGCGCCGACTGGACGACCTGGGAGCCATCGTCACGGGGCTGGGCCGGTTGGGTGGCCTGGCCGCATCCGCTCAAGGCCGGCGCCGACGCCAGCGCGGCGGTCAACCAGAATGCCCCCAGGCGGGCGAGGCGCCGCCGCCGGGCACGGCCCCAGGGCCGCCCTCCCGCCGGTTCGTGTCCTTGGCCCGGCTCGGCCGCGCGCCGGGGGCGGTCTGCGGTCGGGGGATGATCGTTCAGCATCTGAGCACCTCCTTGGTCGGGCGAACCCGTGCGGTTCGACCCCGCTGTTAGCCGCACTCATCTTGGCCCAGGCCAAACCGGCCGGTCAAGGCGGTCCCGGCGCTTGGGCGGTCGGCTGTGCCGGGGCCGGTCGCGCTTGTCAGGCCCAATTTCCCCGATGACGCGCGACCGCCCCAGCCCCGCAGTTTTCTGCCCGACAGTTTTCGGTTGGGGCAGTTACGGCCGCCATCGCCGATGCCGCCCGTCAGCTTCGCGGCATCGTAGCAGGTCACAGCGCTTTAGTCGGCAGGCCTCGGGCCGGTCGCCGACCGCCGGCCGGCCGTAACTGCCCCAACCGACACCATCGACACCATCGACCCTGCCTGGGCGAGCGCGACGGCCAGTCCTTCCTCCCCGCCGGGGGTGTCCCGCGCGCGTCGGCGAGATCAGAGGGCTGCGCCTGGCCGACCAACGGTGACAACCAGCTGTTCGACACGTCGGCCGTGACAGATTGCGTCAATCTGGATGGCCCGTGGCGCGGCGCCGGACTCAGGGCGGCGGGCGAGGACCGCCGGCGAGCCCTACTTCGGCTCGGAATCTGAGGCCAGGGCGGCGATGAAGGCCTCTTGGGGGATTTCGACGCGGCCGATCATCTTCATCCGCTTCTTGCCCTCTTTCTGCTTCTCCAGCAGTTTGCGCTTGCGGGTGATGTCGCCGCCATAGCATTTGGCCAGGACGTCCTTGCGCAAGGCGCGGACGTTCTCGCGGGCGATCACCCGCGAGCCGATGGCGGCCTGGATCGGCACTTCGAATTGCTGGCGCGGGATCAGCTTGCGCAGGCGGTTCGCCATCAGCACGCCGTAGGCGTAAGCCTTGTCCTTGTGGACTATGGCGGAGAAGGCGTCGACCTGTTCGCCCTGCAACAAGATGTCGACTTTCACCAGGTCCGCCTCGGCCATGCCGTCCAATTCGTAATCCAGGGAGGCATAACCCTTGGTGCGGGATTTCAACTGGTCGAAGAAATCGTAAACGATCTCCGCCAGCGGCAGGGAGTAACGCAATTCCAGGCGGTCCTCGGAAAGATAGTCCATGCCCAGCATGGACCCGCGGCGCGACTGGCACAACTCCATGATCGGGCCGGTGAACTGGCTGGGCGCGAGAATTGTCGCCCGCACCACCGGCTCGAGAACCGACGCGACCTTGCCGGACGGGAACTCCGAGGGGTTGGTCACCTGGTGGGCGGCGCCGTCGTCCAAATGGACCTCGTACACCACGTTCGGGGCCGTCGAAATCAAGTCGAGCCCGAACTCCCGCTCCAGCCGCTCGCGCACTATTTCCAGGTGGAGCAGGCCCAAAAAGCCGCAGCGGAAGCCGAAGCCGAGCGCGGCGGAAGTCTCCGGCTCAAAGGCCAAAGCGGCATCGTTCAACTTCAACTTGTCCAAAGCGTCGCGCAAAGCCGGATAATCGGAGCCGTCAATCGGGAACAGGCCGGAAAAGACCATCGGCTTCGGGTCGCGGTAACCGGCCAGCGGCCGGGCGGCCGGGCGGGACGCGCCGGTGACGGTGTCACCGACACGGGACTGGCGGACGTCCTTGACGCCGGTGATGAGGTAGCCGACCTCGCCCACTCCCAGCCCGGCGGTGGGCGTCGGCTCGGGCGAGATGACGCCGATCTCCAGCAGCTCGTGGCTGGCCTTGGTCGACATCATGGCGATCCGCTCGCGGGCGCCGAGGTGGCCGTCGACCACCCGGACGTAGGTGACCACACCCCGGTAGGTGTCGTAGACCGAGTCGAAGATGAGCGCCCGGGCCG
This sequence comes from Bifidobacteriaceae bacterium, assembly GCA_031257375.1. Lineage (GTDB taxonomy): Bacteria > Actinomycetota > Actinomycetes > Actinomycetales > WQXJ01 > JAIRTF01. The sequence goes on along the minus strand of JAIROU010000024.1, from coordinate 1,409 downwards.
GGCCGTCCCCGTCGCCGGCCGGCGGCGTGACCTGGCGCACAATCGCGTCGAGAAGTTCCTCGACGCCCTGCCCGGTCTTGCCGGAGACGCGCAGGCAGTCCTCCGGGCGCCCGCCGATCAGACGGGCCAGCTCCTCGGCGTACTTGTCCGGCTGGGCGGCCGGCAGGTCGATCTTGTTCAGGACCGGGATGATGTCAAGGTCCCCCTCCAGGGCCATGTACAGGTTGGCCAGCGTCTGCGCCTCGATCCCCTGGGCGGCGTCGACCAGCAGCACCGCGCCCTCGCAGGCGGCCAGGGAGCGCGAGACCTCGTAGGAGAAGTCGACGTGGCCGGGCGTGTCGATCATGTTGAGGGTGTGCTCGCGCCCGCCCACCGTCCACGGCATGCGCACGGCCTGGGATTTGATGGTGATGCCGCGCTCGCGCTCGATGTCCATGCGGTCGAGATACTGGTCCCGCATGACCCGCTGGTCGACCACGCCGGTCTTCAAGAGCATGCGGTCGGCCAAGGTCGACTTCCCGTGGTCGATGTGCGCGATGATGCAGAAGTTCCGGATCAACCGCGCATCAGGCCTGGACACAATGCGCAATCATACTTGGCCGCCCGGTTGGCCGACCGGCCGGGCCGGCCGGGCCGACTGGTCTCCGGCTGACCCCGGCCGGCTGGCCCTGAGGGCTAGGCCGGCGAAAAAGCCGGCCTCCTAGCTGGCCGCCATCGAGCTAAGAGCGTCGCTCAGGCTGCGCTCGCCCTCCCACAGGACTGGCGCCTGATGGCGGCCCGAGAGCAGGACCGTGGGCGTCCCCTGCAGGCCTCTGGCGATGGCCGCCTGGGTGTTGCGGGTGGCCGTCTCGAGGAACGAGTTGTCCGCGAACGTCCTAGTGACGGCTCTTTCGATGCCGATTTGCTGGGCCAGTTCGGCCAGTTCGGCCTCCGACAGGCCGGACGAGCCCTCGCGCGGCTGGTGGGTGAACAGGGCCTGGTTGAAGGCCCCGAAATGCTCCGGCGAGCCGGCCGCCACGGCGTAGGCGGCGGCCGCCGAACGGGTCGAATAGAGCCCGCCGCGTGACATCCGGTCGAGGATCGCCACCGGGTGCATCACAAGGCCGGTGACGTTGCGGTCAACCAATTCTTGAATCTCGGCGCCGTTGTCGCGCTCGAAGCGCCGGCAATACGGGCACATGTAGTCCACGAACACGTCGATCTGGGTGGGTGGGCGGATCGGCTCGTCGCCCAAGCTGGCCAGCGCCTTGCCACCGGGTCCGACTGCGATTCCAGGGATTGTGATCACGGTTGCTGCCTCCTGCTTTATAGTTGCCTGGCCCGCCCTCGGGCGGTTCGATCGGCCAGGCTATTGATTGTCCCGCATTCGCGGCCGCCCCGCCCGCCGCGTCCCAGCATCCGAGACCCCG
>JAIROU010000389.1 GCA_031257375.1 Bifidobacteriaceae bacterium | reverse complement strand
CTGGCCGGGCTCGCCCCCGCCATCCGGGCCGCGAACCTTGAACCCGCCACCGCCCTTCAAGAAGGCGCCTGAGCGGATCGGGGGCGCCGGGCGCGCCCGGCCGAGCCCGCCGCGCTTGGTCGCGGGAGAAGCCTGAAGGCAAAGCGCCCGACCGGGTGTCTGTGGCGGCTTTGAGACTCCGGGGACAGTGGTCCACCGTGGCGCGCGCAGCGTGTTTCGCTCGAGCCCGTGGCCAAGGGTATTACTCGATCCGGTGGTGTTGGGACCAGGCCGACCAAGGTGGCAACGTGGGCGCCGAAGCTGCGATTTCGTATCTCCCAGGGGGGTTTCGCCGGCGGGCGGGTGGTCGGCGCGCCTTGGGGTTGGCGGCCGGGAGGTTTGGGGGATCGAGGTGTCGGCCTTGGCTCCAAGCCCGGCGCTACCCGCCCGGCGCTACCCGCATGGCGCCGTCCGCATGGCGCCGTCCGCCGCGACGCATTCGACCGGCCGCGCCCGCCCACCGGCCGACGAAGAGCCGCACCCTTCTGGTCTTACGCTGGGATCAGTTCTTTTCAGGTGGCGGCCGTCGGCCGAGGCGACGAAGATCTGGCCGGTGCCGGTGATGAAGCGGGCCGCGCCGGGCGCCGGCAGGGTCCACAAGGTCTCGAAGCCGTCGTACAGATCCAGGGCCGTGACGTTGTCTCCGGCCAGGACATAGACGATTCGCTCGCCGAAAGCGGCGACGACGAAGCCGGGCAGGTCCAGTTCGGTCGGCCGGTTCGAGGCATAGTTCCAGCGGCGAGTCGAGGCCCGGCCGGGGCAGCAGGGAGCAGGCCTGGCCGGATGGGAAAGACCAGACGACTCGGCCGGTGCTGGTGTCAAGGACTTGACCTGGGGCTTCGCCGCTCGACAGCTCCGCCAGAAGCGTCCCCTCGACGGCCAGGCGCCCGGATTCGACCGGAGTCTTCGCCGCCCACATCGCCTCGCCGCTGGCCGGGTTGATGCGCATGATTGCGCTCTGGGACGCGGCGTCCAAGCCCGATTCGCCAGCGCCCTCGTGACGCAGTATCACGCCGGCGCCCGGCGCGGAGTACCAGACGCGAGCGCCTCCCTGGGCCTTCCCCTCGTCCGCCCCCCAGCCGAGCGGCCGTCCCACGGCCAGATCGGCGTACCCGTCCGCAGCCGACACGTAGAACTGGCCGGGCAGGTACTCCAGCGTTCGCAGACCAACCCATTGGTCGGCATCGGACAAGCGATCCGCCCCGTCGACGTGCCACAACTCGACGTTGACCGCCTCGGTCGCGGACACCGCCAGGCGGCCCTGTTCGCTCATCACCACCGGGTAGCCGCCGTGCACCGCCGCCGGGTTGTCGGCTTCGACTTGGCCCAGGACCTCGCCCTCGTAGCCGATGGCGACCAGGACGCAGGCCGGACCGGCGGCGGCGAACCGGTAGTCGACGTCGGCCACCACCGTGCCGTCGCCCAGGACGCCCGTCAGGCCGAGCTCCCGGACTGGTGCCGGTTCGGTCGCCAGTCGGGGGCGGCCACCCGGACCGCCGCGACCGGGCTGGCGGCGGGGCCGGGAGCCTGCCAACTCCGGTACGGCGTCCCGGCGTACGGGTCCCCAGACGACCCGCCCACGGCGCCGTAGTGCGACAGTTGGAACACCACCATCGCCGAACCGATCAGTATCACGATCGCCGCGACCAGGACGATCACTATCCCCCGCCAGTTGGCGCCGCCGTCCGGCCGAGTTGCGGAGGGATCGTTCGCTCCCGAGTTCTCGCCCCGGCGCCGCGGCGGGACGATCGCTGCCCAGTCGTCGTCGCCTGGCCGGGCGCCATGGCCGCCGGGCGGATCCGGGCGCCGCAATTCGACTATGGCCGACCAGTCAAGGTCGGCTGGCGGGCTGGCGGAGTCGATGGCGGCGCCGTGGGCGCCCTGCGCTTGGCCGGGCAGGTGTGCGGCGGCCAGCCAAGGCGGCACCGGCGGCTGGGGTGCGGGGACGGCACCGGTGATGCGCTGGGGCGAGGGCGTGTCGGCGGCGGGCGGCTGAGCCGGGTCGGCGGCGGGCGGATCGCCGCCGGCGGCGGTTCGCGCGTCCAGGATGGCGTTGACGTCGGCCCTGCTCATCGCCCTGAGCCGGGTCTCCAGGCCGGGATACAGGGACGGGTGCTTGGCGATCAGCGGCGCCAGGGCGGGGAAGGCCCCGGCGATGATGGCCAGGTCGCCGCTGGGCAGGAAGGCGTCGTCCAGCCGACGCCGGGCCGCGCGCTCACCGAGGGCGGGATCGAACATGACGGCGCTGCTTCCTTTGCGTGGCTGGCTGGGCAACTGCGGCGGGGCGGGTTGAAAAACGAGTTTACTGCTCGGCCCGGCCTGGTGTCCCGCCCGCCTTGCGACTCGTGACCGGCGTCCCTCGGGTGTGGGGCGGTGACCTGCGGGTTTGCGTTCGCTTGCGTATTTGGTGAGGGGCGCTGCGGCTTCCGGCAGGGGACTTGGACGCACGACGGGTTTTGAGCTTGGGCAAGATGGCGGGAGCGAGCTTGTTTGGGCCGTAACGACTGGCGGTGTTCTCGCGGTGCCCGATTTCACGGGCGACTATCCCTGCCGGACCTGGCCGAGTCAACGGGTCAGCGTCCGGTTCGCGGCGGGCAGGCGCCCGCTGCTCTCAGCGCCTCGGATCACGGGAGAGGCCGCGTTCTTTGCTCCGTCTGCCGGCCGAACGATCAACCAAGTTCCGCGAACCGCTTCAGGCGGGCGGTCCCCAGCACTGTTGACCCTTACGACCACGCTCTACGCGCAGACAAGAAACTACCGCAGCTACGAGAAAAACGACACCGCCTCCCAACCCCACGAGTTCTTGCCAAGTCCAATAGCCGACGCCATCCGTCTTGTAGTTTGGCAACTCGATGCGGAAAACGTGGTAACCCCAAACGAGCAGTCCCACGCCGACAACCGCGAGCCCCACGTACAGGACACGCCACGGAGCGCGCGACTTCTTCTTGCCCACGCGGGTCACCAATTGCACTTCGTGTTAACCCAAGTCACAGGGTTGGTGGCGCTCTTGCGCCAGCTTTCCAGGTCCCATGTGTCAGAGAGTTTCAACGTCCATCCGTAGGTCACATGGCACACGTACTGATTGTACATAGCCGTAGTCGCCACAGCTGGCTGCTTTTTCGCCAACTCTGACCAGCCTGCGCCGACCATGAGGCTTAACCCAGTACCCGCCACGCCCGGCAGGATGGGGGCGGCCGTAAGACTCCTCACTAAAGCCTGGCCAAGCCATGACAGGGTGGCGCTGACGGTGGAACCTTTGGACGAATTGGTGCGCTTTGTCTTAGAGAACAAGTCGATGCCGAGAATTGGGTCGGCGACCACTGGATAGGCCACTTGCGACGTTCGGTGTTCAACAACTTGGGTGACGCGCCCATTGGTCAGCTCGTAGTGTGTCGGAACCGATGCGCCGTTAGCGTCCAGCGCCCACGGGGGAGCAACCCCCAAGACGAAAGATCCGCTGCTGTCCATAAACAGGATGCCGCCGTTGTCCAGAACGGCGGGTCGGGCGTAGCCGCCGAGGTCGAGTTCGTAGGAGTAACTCGTGGGCGCGTCTGGACCCTCGATGATGGTCGCCACCTGAATAGTTCCATCGTCTTTCACGGTCGGTACCGTGATGGACCCGTTGTTGTTGTCATAGGCGACAACACCATTAGCGACCTCGGCGCCTTCATCCGCTTGCGCAGCGAACGGAAGGGAAATCGACACGTCGTGAGTCTCGTCCGCCAGGTCTATCCCGTCGACCGGATCAACGGGCACTTCGACATCCACGTCTTCGACATCAGCTGCGATGAGAACTCCACCAGATGAGTCGACGGGCACCTGAGCCACGTCTTCCAACACCTGAACCGCAGGATCGGTTGAGCTTGCGGCGACCCCATTGAGTACTTCAACGATGTCCGGGCCGTTGGTTCCCGCGTCGTCACCGTCGGCCGATGCGGGACCAGCGAAGCCTAACGTTGCTGCCAGGCACGCCGCCACCGAAGCACCTGTGTTGATCATGAACCTCTTTGTTCTCATAATGGCTGTTTCCTCCGCTTCTTGAAAGACGGGCGGCCTGCACGAGGCCTCCTTATAGGCGACACGGCGGCCGAGTTGCGCGTGGATCACACACCTTGCGAGCGAAGATACATCGGGAAAGCGGCGGGGGGGGGGACTTAGGTCCCGCGCGCGTGCCAGCCGCTCTCAGTGCTTCGTCCGGGGCTCCTCAGCCGAGCGCGACCGAGGGCCAGCAGGCCCCGCACTGCCCGGAGCCCAGTCCGACGCCCCGCAACCCCGCAGGAATCGCCCGGCCGTTGTCTCGAAGACCGATCACCGCGCCCACTCCTCAGAGCCAAAGCGACCCGAGGCTGAGGCCATGCGCGATTACCTGCTCGCGCGAGGCCTGCCCGCCGGTCAGATCGTGATGGAGGACATGTCGACCTCGACGGCCGAGAACTCCGCCCGCGCCAAGGCGCTGCTCGACCAGCGCCTCGCGCCCGGTAATGCGCAAGTGCGCCTGCTCACAGGTCCAAGACCGCGCGGAGACGATCCGACACCCGCGCCATGTCGGCTTCGCTCAAACGGCCGACCCGGTGGCTCAAGTCTGCCTTGTCAAACGAGAACAGCTTCTTAGTCATCACGAAGCTGACGGCGTCTAGGCCGTTCACCTCATCCGGTTCGACCCGCACTCGGGCGAGCGCGTTCTCGCTCTCAAAGGTGGTCAACAGGCAGGTGACGGTGGAGTCGTAGACGTCGAAAGCTGAGGCCTGGGCCACCAGCACTGGCCGGACCTTGCTGGCGTACAGCTCCGCTCGCGCCACCCAGACCTCACCACGCATCGTTCAACGCCCGCCGCGACAGCTTGCGGGTTAGCGCCATGGCCTCGGCCTCGTCGTCCTCGGCGAGTATGAGGGCAAACGGTATGCCCCGGGTCGCCACCACGCGCTTCAGATAGACGTTGATGCCGGCGCTCGTGGTGAGGCCAAGGGCGGCGAACACGCTATCTGCCCGACGCTTGAGCTCAGCGTCCACTTTGATATTCAATGACGTTGCCGCCATCTGTGTGCTTTCTGCCTATCTTCTTCACTTTTTAGGTTTAGCGTACACATTACTGCGGGTCGCAAGGCTGATGTCGGCCCCGGAGTGGTGCGGCCAGCGGTAGCCTCGGCGCCGGCTTAGCGCCGGTGCGTTTGCAGAACCTGGGCTAAGCCGTCTCCGTCTTGGCCCGCGTGCCGCTCAGGATTAGTGTGATGCCCTCGCGAACCATGTCGCTGATGGGCTTCCCCTCGCTGGCGGCGAGGCGTGCCAGAGCCTGGTAGTCGGCATCGGCCAGGCGGGTCCTGACCACCGGGGAATGACCCGCCCTGGCGCGGCTCCCGAGCTTCGGGCGACCGCGCTTGATGAAGCCCTCCGTCTCCTGGCGGCTGCCGAACACTGAGACGATGGTCTGTTCGTGCGCCGCATCGGAGATTGGCCTGCCGCCATCGGGGATGCGGGCTTGCGGGTCGTCCCACCACGGGACGCGACTGTTAGCGGGAGACGTGGTATCAGCGGACCCAGCCATCGGGGTGCTCCTCTCGGTATTGACGTACTCTCTCGGTTACGGGCATCGCGTGGAAGACCTCGGCCTGGCGGCCGTCGGCGAACACTCTCCCTAGCTTAATAGAGCCGCATTGTGTGGCCGCCCGTCGGCAAACCAAACTCGTACACCAGTTTGTCTGAGGACGGCGCCCCGGCCGACGCGGGCGCTGGAAGGCGAGTCGGCGGCATCGGGCAAGACAAGCCCCTGCCACGCGGCCCAGCGTCCAGGCGACCCGGCGCGGCGGTGGGCGGCGCGCGGGCGTCGATATAGTGGCTGGCTGGGAGGAGGGGCGACGATGGCGGAGCGGCGGGTGCTGGGCCGGGCGGCAGGGCCGCGGGAGTGGCTGGTGGTGCTCCCCTGGATGGCGGCGGGCGCGGTGCTGTGCCTGTTCGCGCTGCGCCGCGCGCGGG
>JAIROU010000315.1 GCA_031257375.1 Bifidobacteriaceae bacterium | reverse complement strand
ATCCTACAGAGAAACAGCCTGTCACCAGCCCAAACACGCGGAACGACACCCACACATCATCCCGAAGAGCCAATTAACGTCGCCCGGCGCGCCCGCCACCATCCGGAAAACCGGCCGGGACGCCTGGCGCCGGGCGCCAACCGTCCCACTTTCGCACGGCGCCTTAGGGGGCGTCGGGGCGGGGAACTGGTTGGGAGAGCGGCGGCGGGATTGTCGGCTCGATGGGGACGGGCGGGCGCAGGGGCGGTGGGCTGAAACCCGGCTGCGCGGGGTCGAAGTTCAGGCCGGGGGTCATGGTGGGGGCCGCTTGTCCTGGGAACGCCTGGGTTGGGAGAACCTGGGCCGGGAAGGCTTGGGCGGGAGGGGCTTGGGCCGGGAAGGCCTGGGCGGGAGGGGCTTGGGCCGGGAAGACCTGGCCTGGGTAAACCTGGCCTGGGTAAACCTGGGCGGGAGGCGCCTGGCCTGGCGCGGCGCCGAAACCGGCGACGGGGGGAGAAACCGGCGCCGCAGGCGGGAGGAAGGGGTCGGGGGGTCGGTTGGCGGCCGGGGCGAATGTCGGCGGCGTTCCCGGATAGCCGCCACTCGGCATCGGACCTGGTGGCTGGCCGGGGAAAGCCGCGGGCGGCGCGGCGCTGGGGTAGGCCGCGCCGGGAAGCTGGAGGGGCAGGTCGGCCGGCTGGCTCTGGGCGCGGCGCTTCTTGACCGTCAGCAGGCCGATGAACAGTCCGGCCGCGATGGCGACGACGCCGATCACCAGGCCGAGGACTTTGAACTGCTCCAAGAAGGAGGGTTTGGCCGAGGCCACCGCCTCGACCTCGGTCAACTGGCCGATTTCGAACTCGAAGGTGACCTTGTTGCCATCGATTTGGCCGGTCGAGGACTTGACCTCGCCGGGGAAGATGAACACCATCGAGATGTCCATCTTGTCCATCGCGTCCGCGATCCCGGGCATGGCCTGCATCATGGCGATGTCGGCCTCCATGCCGGTCAGGTCGATCACGCCGGACAAGATGAACTCGTCACCATCCCGGCGGAGCTCCATCTTCGACTGGTTTTCGGAGACCTCCGGATCTTCCGCCTCGCCGGTCAGGTCGGCCGTGTCGGAGAATTCGCTCATCGGATGAGGCGCGGTGTCGGTGAAGGTCCAGCCGGTGTAGCCGTCGGCCGAGTATTTCTCCGTGGTGATTCCCTCGGACTCCAAATCGAACTGGGCGCGAAACTCCGATTCCAGGCCGGCCTGCTCTATGAGCTCCTCGACCGTCACGCCCTGGGCGGCGGCCATCGCCTCCAGGGCGGAATCCGCGACGGCGGCGGTCATCTGGGCGGTGAAGGTGTCGTCGGACTTGACGGTGAACTCCATTTGCATTCGCGCGCACCCGCTCGCCAACAGGCCGATAACGCCGGCCAAGGCCAGAACTGCAAAACCGCGCTTAACCCGGCCGGTCTTCTTCATCACGGCACCCATTATGGCAGCCCCCCCGGCCCGGTCGAATCCGGCGCCGAGCCCGGGGCGGCCGGCAGCGGCCCGTACCCGCCGGGTGGGGCTGCGGGACCTGGCGGCGCGGCATCGGACTTACGTTTGCGACTGCGGGCGGCGGCGATAATCACCACTGCCGCCACCACAATGGCGAGGGTTCCGGCCGCCGCGCCGACCGCCCAGGGCGGCAACCCGGCGAGCAGGCCGCCGCCGCCGCCCGGCTCGGCCTCGGCGACGGCCTCGATCTGGGTCACGGCGCCCAGCGCGGGCTCGAAAGTGACAGTGTTTCCACTGGCCACTCCGTTGGTGGAGGTGACCGGCCCGGGGAAGTGGAAGATGAACTTCAGGTCCAGGTCCTCCAGCATGGCCTGGGTTTCAGGGTCGTCGGCCACCGAAGGCGGGATTTGGAACTGCGGCCCGGTCAGGTCGATGGCGCCGGACAAGACGAACTCGTCGCCTTGGTGGCGCAGGTCCAGCGAGCCGGTGTCGGCCAGCGATCCGGTCGCGTCGACGTCCCCCAGCGACTGCGGCTCGACGCTGGAGATGACCCAGCCGGTGTATCCGTCCTGGGCGTAGTCGGCCAGTTCGGCCTCGTCGTTTCTCGTCACCGTGTCCTTGATCTGCTCCTCGGCGCCGGATTCGGCCAGGAACTGCCTTATGCTCATGCCCTCGGCCTGGGCCGCGTCAGCCAGGATCGAGTCTTCGTAGGCGATCACAACCTCGGAAGACACGGTGTCGTCGGCGTTGACCGTGAAGTTGAAGTGCGCCCGCATGCAGCCGCTGAGGCTCACGGCCATCACCGCCGCGGCCGCTGCCAGAACAGTCTTGACCCGCCCGTTTGATCTCCCGCCTTGTGCCACCCTGCAATCCTGCCACGTCGGGCGCCTGGCGCCCTGCTTGGAACGTCCGGTCCAACCACGGCGCCTGGCGCCCTGGTTGGAATGTCCGGTCCAGCCACGGCGCCTGGCGCCCTGGCTGAGTGTTACTCAGATTTCGGGAGGCCGGGCAGGTGGAGGCGGGGCCAGTTGAAGAAGGACAGGTCGTCGGGGTTGTGGGTGGCGATGGCGGCGTCCCGGCCGCTCAGGCGGTCGCGGGTGTAGGCGCGGACGGTCGGGAGGGTCTCGGCGTCGATGCCGGTGAAGGGCTCGTCCAGGCAGACCAGTTGGGCGCCGGGCAGCAGGGCGCGCGCCAGGCAGACGCGGCGGCGCTGGCCGCCGGAGAGTTCGCGCACGGGGCGCAGCCAGGCCTCCTCGGCCAGGCCGACCGCCCGGAACTCGGCGGCGATGGCCTGGTCCGCGACCTTTCCCGGGTGCGCCACTCGCACATTGCCAACAGCTGTCAGGTGCTCGATCAGCCGGTCGTCCTGGAAGACGGCGGCCCTGGGGGCGGGAGCGGTCACCGCGCCAGCCAGCGGGGCCAGCAGGCCCAGGATCAGTTTCAGCAAGGTGGTCTTGCCCGAGCCGTTGGGGCCGGTGACGGCCAGCGTCGAGGCCCGGGCGGAGATGCCCGCCAAGACGGGCGTCTGCGAGTAGGCGAAGCTGACGTCGCGGATCACGATGATTTCGCGTACCCCCTCGCCAGCCAGGATTCGAAGGCCGCCAGCGCGCCCAGCACCAGTTTCTCGAAGGCGAACGAGCAGGCCACGATGACGACCGTCCAGCAGAGCAGGTCGCCGGTCGACAGAACCAGTTTCGCCTGGTAGAGGCGGTCGCCAATGGAGCCGTCCGGCAGGCCGATGACTTCGGCCGAGACCCCCGCCTTCCAGGCCAGGCCAACGCCCACCCGGCAAGCGGCCGTGAAGTGCGGCAGCACGGCGGGGAGCCGGATCGCCAGCCAGCGCCGCCGGGCGGGCATGGCGAAGACGCGCGCCAACTCGTCCAGGCCTTCGTCTTGGCGTTTGATCCCCTCCTCCACGTTCGCGTACACCACCGGCAGCACCATCAGCGCGGAGATGGTCACCGACAGCCAACTCGAATCCGCCCAGATCAGCAGCAGCACTATGAAGCAGACCACCGGCACCGTGCGGATCGCCCGCACCGCCGGCCAGATCAGCGCGGCCAGCCAGCGGTTCAGCGACGCGACCCAGGCCAAGGCGGCGCCCCCGGCGGCGGCGATGGCGAAGCCCCCGGCGATCCGAGCCGCCGAATAGCCGATCGAGGCCCAGAAACCGTTGGTCGGCGCGAGCCGGGCGAAAGCCCCGACCACCTTCGCCGGGGAGGCCAGCAACACCTCGTTGCCCAGCGCCAGCGCGGCCGCCTGCCAGACCCCCAGCCAGAAGACGGCGGCGATCAGACCCCGGACGCGGGGCCTGTCAAGCGCCGTAGTAAAAATCATCGCCCGGCAGGCCGCCGCCCACCGATTCCGGATTCGCCTCCGCCAGCACGCCCAGGTAGGCCGCCACCGCGGCCTTGCATTCGGCACCGCTCAGGAAGGCCAGGTGCGAGCGGGGGATGGCCGCCGCCGCCACTTCGGCGGATGGGACTATGCCCAGGTCGGCTATGACGGGCGCGACATCGCCGGGATTGGCGTTGGCGTGCTCGATCGAGGACCGGTATTCGTCCAGGAAGGCGTCGAGCCCGGACGGGTTCTGCTCCAGGTATTGGTCGGCCACCACCAGCACGCCCGTGACCAGGGTGGTCTCGGAAACCTTGTCCCATTCGACGGTCAGGTCCAGGGCCGGCGTCAGCGACGGGTCCTGCGCCAGGACCGTCGTCACATAGGGTTCTGGCAGCACCGCGATGGCTTGGTCGGAGGCGGCCAGGCGGGCGGCGACCTCGGCGGCCTCGGAAAGGTACTCGACCTCGGCCCGGATCCCGTTCTTGGCCAAGAGGTAGTCGAGCACGTACTGCGGGGTGGTGCCCTTGCCGGTGGAGAAGACCTTCTTGCCGGCCAGGTCCGCGAAGGCGGCGACGGGCTCGTTCTTGGTGACCACGTGGAGCACGCCCAGGGTGTTCACGGCCGCGACCTTGATCTTCGCCCCCTTCGCGTACAGAACCGCCGCCAGGTTGGCCGGGATGGCGGCCAGCATGGTTTCGCCCTTGACCAGGCCGGGGGTGATCTCGTCGGCGGCGCCGTGGAGCGACAACTCATACCGCGTCGGCGCGGCCGCGTCTTGGCTGTCCAGCAGCCAGGCCAGACCCATGGTGGTGGGGCCTTTGAGGGCCGCCACCTCGACAGTTTCCGATGCCGCCGGGACCGTCGCGCTGGTGGCCGCCGTCGCGTCCCTGGCCGGGGAGGGCGGGGACGGGGACGGGGTGGCGGGATCGCCGGCCGGCGCGCAGGCGGCCAGCCAGGCCCCCGCCGCCAACGCCGCCGCCAACACGGCTGCCAGTCTTGTCTTCATTTCGAGCCTTCCTTGGTCACGGCCCAACCGGCAGGGCGGATAGGAACAGGTCGCAGTCCTGGCCGTCCGGCATGAACTGGTTGAGCTTTCCGCGCGCCGTGTAGTGCGTGTGCAGCAGTTCATGTGACCGGTGGCCGCAGGGTTCGCCTAGGAAATCAGCGTACAAACGTTGGATGTATGGGTTCTCATGCGACTTGCGCAGCGACTTCGCCTCGTCGGCTTGGTAGATGGCTTGGAGGCGCTTCTCGCGGATCGCCGGGGTGGTTGGCCGCGGCTGGCCGCCGCCGCTGATGCAGCCGCCGGGGCAGCCCATGACCTCGATGAACAGATAGGGCGACGCGCCCTTGGCCACCTGCTCCATGAGGATGTCGGCGTTGGCCAAGCCGCTGGTGACGGCCACCTTGACCTCGACCCCGTCCAAGAAGGCGTATTCCTCCAGCGGGTCCTCGATGGTGAAAGCCGCCTCCTTGATCGGGTCCAGGCCCACTATCGGCGTGACGTGCAGCTTGTCGAACGGCAACTCGCGGCCGGTGACGAGTTCGTAGACGGTCCGCAGGGCCGCCTCCATCACGCCCCCGGTGACGCCGAAGATGTCCGCCGCCCCGGACGAGAGCCCCAGGGGAGAGTCGAAATCGCTGTCTTCTAGGCCGGCGAAATCGATTCCCGCCTCCTTGATCATCCTGGCCAACTCGCGGGTGGTGATGACGGCGTCGACGTTCGCCAAACCCCCGTTTCGCATCTCGGGCCGGGCGATCTCGAACTTCTTGGCCGTGCACGGCATCACCGAGACCACGTACAGGTCTTTCGGATCAACCTGGATCTGCTCGGCGTAGAAGGACTTGGCCACCGCGCCGAGCATGGTGTGCGGGGACTTGCAGGTCGACAGGTGGTCGATCTGTTCGGGGAAGGCGTGCTCGATGTGCTTGACCCAGCCCGGGCTGCAACTCGTGATCATGGGCAGGGTGGCCTGGCCGCCGGTCAGCGCCGCCTTGACGCGGGCCAGGAACTCGGCGCCCTCCTCCATGATCGTCAAGTCGGCGGCGAAGTTCGTGTCGAACACGTCATCGAACCCC
>JAIROU010000271.1 GCA_031257375.1 Bifidobacteriaceae bacterium | reverse complement strand
GACCAGGCCGCTGGACCGCGTGTCGAACCAGCCCAGCGGCAACTCGCGCAGGTGCTCCACGATGCGCCGCCTGAGGTCGAGCTGCAGGTCGTTGTCCGCCAGGTGGCTGATGATCAGCGAAGCGCCCACAGTCGCGAAGCTGAGCACCAGCGCGCCGATCGCGACACCGGCGATACCCCAGACCCTGCCCGGCTGGACCGCCTGGCCGGGGGCGGGGTCAAGCGCCCTGGCCAGCTCGACAATCGCGATCATGGGGACCACGCTGGCGGCGGCCCCGACCAGGCTCATGGCCGCGATCAGCGCCATGCGGCCGCGCACCGCGCTGAACAATCCCGACTCCCGCTGGGGGTTGCCGTCCTTCGCCATGGGCCGCCTCTGTTTCCCGCTCGGAGCGCTGCGCCGCGGGTCGCGGCCGTTGCGCCAACCAGCGGCCAGCCTACCGCTTAGGTAAGCCTACCCTCAATCCTCCGGGAGTCCCGGTCCCCCTCCCCCCGGCAGGGGCGGCCAGGCGGCGACCAGACTGCGCAGGGTTTCCCGCGCTGGGAGGCCAGGTGGGCAACCCGCCCACAACGGCGGTTCTCGGCCCGTTCCGGTCAGTTTGCCCCCGGCTTCTCGCCCAGCAGGGCTTGAATCGCCTCTGCCGCCTGCCGCGTCGCAAGGTTTTCCAAGCGATCCGCCTCAGCGGACTTGGCGAACGCCTGCTCGCTGGAATCTGCCACCTCGGCCTCGCGATCACGAGAGAACCGGGGGACCGGGACAGCCCTGATGTCAACCGGGTCCAGGTGGGGGACTGTGGTTCCGAAGGCGTGCCGCACCACGAGCAGCCTGCCATAGGTCTCATTGCTTAGCACCGTCTGAAGATAGCCGGTCCTGATTGAGACTGGGTCGGGTTCGATCCGAATCAAGTCGTGGCTACCGAACACGCCTTCGTGCTGCTCGCCAAGGACAAGTGACCGCCCCAGCAGACCGTATGCCTGGCCAGAGCAGGCCATGACGATCCACCCAGCGCGCAGATAGTAGGGCGACGCGTCCTTCAAGAGGCCGGCGTAGACGCGCTTGGTCGCAGACGCATTGACGTCAAACAAGTCAGAAGCGCTGTAGTAGGGCGTTCCCTTGGGACCGAAGGACCGCTTGAACCGGTTGCCCAACTCGACGCGGCGGGTCACGCCCGCTACCGTGTCAACGCCGTGGGTGGCGGCCCCAGCTAACAGGGCCTCAACGGCCTTCACGCGGGGCGCCCAGTGCTGCCCGTCCAGCCTCCGCCTGCCCTCGAACAGGCGGCGGGCAGGCACCGGCCCCCAGTCACGGCTCGGCAGCGCCACGCCGGCGGGGTTGATCAGCGCCTCATACAGCCGATCTGCGCGGTCCAACAGCGCCGAGGCCTCCCGCCGGGCGCCGACAGCCCTTTCAGCCAGTTGCCCAACGCGCCGGCGGACGCTCGGCGGGGGCAGCGGGACTGGCAGGGCATTGACATGCCCCGGGTCCAGGTGCTTGATCATGGCGCCGTATTGCGCCGCGCGGGCGACGGACAGGAACTGGGGAGTCCTCATGTAGGCGTAAAGCCAGCCGTAGTCGCTGGCGTTCTCGGGCACCAGGCGCAGCAGGTCGTGGGTCATGACCTTCCCAGCGTGGTGCGGGTAGACGGCGGTGACCCGGCCCACCTGGCCGGAGCACGACAGCAGCAGCCAGCCGGCCTCGACCAGGCGCCGGTTATAGTGCGGCACCGTTGCCTCAGAGAGCCATTTGCGCGCCCGGGGGCGCAGCTCGAACGCCTGCCCCGCCGAGAGGAACGGCGTCCCCTTGCCCTCCGGAACCGCGTAGCCCTTGAGGCGCGGCGGTTGCCACACGTCCGCTAGCTGGCCAAACCGGGCTGTTGCGGGCAGCGCCGCGATGCGCTGGCCGATCCCGTAGCCGTCGCTCAAATAGCTGCGGGCCTCCATGCGCCGCTCGCCCCCGAATAGCAAGCTGGCCGGCACCAAAGCGGTGAGCGGCGGCTCCGCGATGACGCTCATGGGGTCGCGCCAAGCCAGGCCCGGAATGCCTGAGCGATTTGGCGGGTGTTGTCGTCCCGCACCCGCGCCTGGGTGGTGTGCCGACCGGCGCGCCCCCGGGCTGTCTCGGTCACCGCCTCAGTGGTCTCGGCGATCAATTCGTAGCCCTGGTCATCGCGCACGTAGGTGGCGTTGCCGCGCTTGTCGTGGCCGATGCGGTCGCACACCGCCATGAAGACCTCGTAGTCCTGGACTGGCCCGGTCGATGCCTCTACCGCGAGTTGGGCATCGCTCTTGCGCTGAATCAGCAAGACCGAGGTCTGGACGCTGGTGAACGGCTGGAAAGTGTCGGGGTGCATGTCAACCGACGCGAGCAGAATGGTTCGCTCTAGGAGCCACTGCCGGACAAAGCCAAGACCGGGCGAGCCGAGAATGCCGTCCGGCAGGACAATAGCCGCCCGTCCTTGGCCGGGTTTGAGCAGTTGAACGCACCGCTCAATGAAAAGGATCTCGGGCGGGCGGGAGGTCACCCGGTCATCCCGCAGCCACTTGTCGGTGCCCGGGTCGTAGGACCACATGTGGCCGAGGTCATACTGAGCAAGGGTGGCCGGGTCGTCAATCGGGATCTTGGCGCCGAACGGCGGATTGGTCAGAATCACATCAACTGCCCCGAACAGGTCGCGGGCGCGCAGGTCGTCGGGCCAGGTGGCACCCGGCGCCAGCGAGTTCGCCTGGAACAATCCCCCGGACCCGTCGTTGTTCATCACCATGTTCATCTTGGTCGCCCGGACCAAGCTGGGGTTGAAGTCCAAACCAACGATTCGGGACTCGAGGAACTGGCGAGCGCGGTCGCGGATCACCTGGTCCTCCGCGTCCCTGGGTCGGCGCGAAGACCGGACCTCGGATCGGATCGCGTCTATCACGTGGTTCATGGCGCAGACCAGGAAGCCCCCCGTCCCGCAAGCCGGGTCAAGCACCAGATCCGCCTCTTGGGGGTCGGTCATCTCGACCATCATCTGGCAGACGTTCCGAGGCGTGAAGAACTCGCCGCGGTCGCCGCGCAAGTTCGAGCCAACCACCTCCTCGTAGGCTTTGCCCTTGACGTCTACGTCCGAGGTCAGCAAGGAAAACATCTGCAGTTGCGTGACAACGAAGGCCAACACCCCGGGCTGGAGCTCAACTTCCTCCGCGGGCCGGAAAATCTGTGGGTAGGACTCTTTCACCGCGCCGAAAAGCGCGCCGATTCGGCGCTTGGCGCGCATCTGGCCGGCCGCGTTGCCGCGTTCGGCCGGTGTGGCGTAGAACTGCGGCTCAGGCGAGGAGCGCTCGTCGTGAATCTTGCAGAAGATCAGTTTGAGCAGTTCCCAGAACGCCTCGGGCTTTTGGAGTCCCTGGTTCCCTGCGATGTAGTCGTGCGCCCGCCGAAAGGCGAACAGCAGGGAGTCCGATGCCGCCGGGCGAAGTTGGTCGAAGGATGGCCGGTTGAGGTCGGCCCGCTGGCCGTGGCGCGGCAAGTCCGGGATGTCGACGGCCTCCCAGCCCTCCTCTCCCCTATGGGCATGCTTGACTTGGAGGTCGGTGCCGTTGGTCCACATCCCCAGGTCGGCGTTGGGGCAAGCGGCCATGTAGCTGACTAGTTGGTCAACGCCCGCCTTCTTGTCCCTGGGGCTGGTCCCGGGCTTCTTGCACTCCACGATGATCGCCACGCTCTCCTGGCTGTGTTGCGCGGCGTCAAGCCCGTCCCGGAAGATCGCGATGTCAACCCTGGCGGACCTCGCGCCAAACTTGATCGAACGCTCCACTTCGATGCTCTGCGGCGGGTAGCCGTACTCGCGCACCAAAGACTTCAGGATCTCCTGCCGGACGTACTCCTCCGGGGTGTAGTCCCGAACCGTGCCGTCAATAAAGTCAAGGACTTTGCCCGGCGGCACAACCGTGGGCTGAGCCAACAGCGGTTCGCTCATAGTTGTTCTCCTTTCCCTCAGCGAGCCTACAGACGCCATCCCCCGCGGGCCCCAGGCGGCGCCGGGTGTCGGCGGGGTGACGCTGAAAACTCCTTTGTCTGCTCTTGCCGGCCATCGTCCCACCGCCCTCTGACAGCGTTAGCGGCGGTTCGCGCCGTTGCGCCAAGCCCGCCTCAGCGCTGGGTGTGTTGGAGCGACCAGTGGTGCATCGCGGCGCCGCCGGGGTGGCCCGCCCCACGTCAACACGGGCCGCGAACGCTGGCTATTCACCAGCGTCCTCGGACTGCGGTTCTTCACTGCTGTCAGGAAGGGCAATCAGTCGCGTGTCGGCGGGGTAGGTGGCGACAAGCCCCCGGTCAAGGGTGGCGAGGACCGCGCCATCGTGGCCATCGTGGCTCCTGGCCAAGGACACCAAGTAGGCGTCGGTGACCTGCCGGTGCCCTATCACCCGGCTCAAGTCAGCCTCCGCGTGGCGGACGGAATCCGGCCAAAACTCGGTGCCCGCCCTGGCAGCCAAGGCCTGCAGCGCCGCTTGCGCGGTCTTGCCCGAGTGGCCCATCCGGACCAAGAAGCGGACCAACGCGCCCTCCGTGATGGGACAGGTGGCGATGCGCCCCGCCCCCTCCAGCCACGCCTCGGCCAGGGAGTGATGCTCATGGCCCTGGTAGCTGAGCGCGATCAGCACATTCGCGTCGAGCAGGTGAATGGTCATACTTCCTCGTCGATCAGCCGCGCGACGTCCGCCGAGGTCACGGCCGGACCATCGAACACCATCAGCCCGGTGACAGGGCTCAGCGCCCAGCCGCCGGTCAACTCAGGGACCGATTCGGCCCCCGCTCGCACCAGGTTGGCCAGGACGCTGGACAGCGACTCCCCGCGCTCCTCGGCGTAGCGCTTGACCTGCGCGTGCAGGCTGTCCGGCAAGTCAAGAGTTGTTCGCACAGCGTGATTCTAAGGCTGCATCACGCGTGATGCAAGCTCCCCATCGCGCCGGGTGTGCTGGAGGGACCAGTGGTAGATCGCTATGGCGGCGGCCGCACCGGCGTTGAGCGAGCGCGTCGAGCCGTATTGGGTGATCTCGTAAAGCGCGGACGCGACCGCCCGGGCCGCTTCCGTCAGGCCCGGCCCCTCCTGCCCAAACAGCAGCACGCAGCGCTCCGGCAGTTCGGCGGTCTCCAGGGGCAGCGCGCCGGGCACGTTGTCCAGCGCGATTATCGGACAGTTGCACGATGCCGCCCACCCCGCCAGCGCTCCCACGTCCGGGTGGTGCAGCACCGGCAGGTAGCGGTCGGTCACCATCGCGCCCCGGCGGTTCCACCGCCGCCGCCCAACGATGTGGACGCCCGCCGCGCCGAAGGCGTTGGCTGTGCGCACAATCGCGCCGATGTTGAAATCGTGCTCCCAGTTCTCCACAGCCACGTGGAATGGCTGCGCGCGGGCCACCAGGTCGGCCCGGATCGCCTCGACGGCCCAATACCGGTAGCGGTCCGCCACGTTGCGGCGGTCGCCCGAACCGAGCAGTTCCGGGTCGTACTCCGCCCCGTCCCGCCAGGGCCCCTCCCACGGCCCCACCCCGACTGCGGCCTCCCCCGCGCCAACCGCCGGGCTCGAAGCCGGTGCCGCGGCATCGGGCTCAAGGCAGTCGCGCCCTTGGGATCGCGGGCGGGGCCGGGACCGGGGGCACGGCATCGGGCACCGGCGCGGCAGCCGCTGGGATCGCGGGCGGGGCCGGGACCGCGGGCACGGCATCGGACGCCGGCGCGACAGCCGCTGGGATCGCGGGCGGGGCCGGAACCGGGGGCACGGCATCGGACACCGGCGCGACAGCCGCTGGGATCGCGGGCGGGGCCGGAACCGGGGGCACGGCATCGGGCACCGGCGCGGTGCCGTCTGTCGGAAACGCGGGCGGGGGATTACTGGTGGCCATGCCTGGCACCGTACCCTAGAGCGCATGCCTGATCTCGCGAACCTGCTGGTCCAGTCCGATCCGGAGACGTTGGCGCTGCTGCCGAAGTGGATGGACGCCGCGTACTGGATCGACACGTTTGTCTCGTGGCTGGGGCCGTGGGCGCTGGTCGGGGTTTGCGCGGTGGTGTTCGCGGAAACGGGGCTCATGGTCGGGTTTTTCCTGCCCGGCGACTCGCTGCTGTTCACGCTGGGGGGTGTTCATCGGGGCGGGCACCGTGCCGGTGCCGCCGTGGGTGGCGTGCCTGTGCATCGCGCTTTCGGCGGTGGCGGGCAACCAAACCGGCTATTGGATTGGCCGCCTGGTGGGGCCAAGAGTGTTCAACAAGCCAGATTCGCGGTTGTTCAAACAAGAGCACGTGGACCGAACACGGGCCTTTTTCGACAAATACGGCGGGCGCACCATTGTGATAGCCCAATACGTGCCGATTGTGCGGACTTTCACGCCCGTGGTGGCCGGCGTCGGGCGGATGAACTACCGGCACTTTGTCTCGTTCAATATTATCGCGGCGTTTTCCTGGGGGATTATTCTGCCGCTGGCGGGCATGGCGCTGGGCCAATTCCAGTGGGTTGGCGACAACATCGACTTGATAATCATCCTGATTGTGCCGGCGTCCGTCACTCCAATGCTGGTGGAATACCTCAAGGCCCGCGCCGCCCGCCGCAAGGCACTCCCGCCCACCCCGGAAACCACGGACCCCGACACCCGGGATAGTCAAGACCTCGGCTAGCCCAAGGTTGGAGAACTCGGCCTCATAGATATCCTGCTTGTCGTTCAGGGCCACGGACACTTTGTCGATGACCCGGTGGCGTCCCTTCTCCCTGATCTTCGACTGGACCAGGCCGCTTTCGCCGCGATGGACGTAGTGGTCGCGCAGCACCGAACGAACCGACTCGATGCCGGTGCGGATGGTCGCCTCGTCATTGGTGGCGGCGTACTGGGCCAGCAGGTACTCCAGCACATAAGT
>JAIROU010000202.1 GCA_031257375.1 Bifidobacteriaceae bacterium | reverse complement strand
CCGGCCAGCTGGCCATTCAGCCTGCCCGCGCACCGAACCAGGCGTCCAAGCCCGGCCAAACCCCCAGTTCCCGGCGCTCAAACCCCCCCAAAAACCCCTACTCGCGGATCTGGGTCAGACGCCTCCCCCAGATAATCCGGGGACCCCGGCGGCGCCACACCGGTCAACAAAAACACCCGCCAAGCCTCCTGAGGGTCCGTCAACCCGCCGGTCTTCGTCAAATCCAAATACCCCGCCCGCACCAACTCCGGCTCCAACGCCTCCCCCAACACCGGGTCCCACAACCGGTACACCCGCAACGCCGCCTCCCCGCCCCGGAACGGCTCGCCCAAAATGTTCAACGCGAACACCGGCCGCAACGACGAATACCGCCAATCCGGGCCGCCCCCCGCCCGCGCCCCCGCCCCGCCGCCGTAGCGCGACACGAACCGGTCGAACAAGTAATACAACGACCTCGCCTCGAACAACTCCGTCAACCTCATCTGCAACTCCACTGTCACGTCCGCCGCCCCCACCGACACCGTCACATCCCTAAACGTCTGCCTCAGCCGCGTCAACGCCCCCGCCCCCGCCGACAGGTCGACCGGGCTGATCGAGTACGGATTCTCGATCCGGATGTCCTCCACCCGCGCCCGGATGCCGAAGAAATCCTCCACGAACCCCCGCGTCACCGCCTTGTGCCCCTCCGAAGCCAACAGCTTCTTGAACGCCAGATCACCCGTCGGGCGCAACCTGCCCGCCCCGACCAAACCACCAGACTCCCCCACCACTATTCCCTCCTGCTCGCCCGCGAACCCCCGGGCCGACCGGCCCAGATCGACAACACCAACATAGGCAGCCGGTCTGACACCCAAACCGGCACGCCGCCAAACACCCGGCCTCCAAGGCGCGGGCGCGGGCGCGCGCCGGGGGCTGAAACGCCCCCGGCCACCCGATGGGGTTGGTTGGGTAGGCGCTGGTCAGAGGTTTTGGGGTGCGTAGAAATACCCAGGGCGAAAGTGTCTTGGGGGGCGCGTTACATTGCCGGGCCGGAGGGTGTCTCACTAGGTGGACGCGCTTTGGGCGCCGCGGTTTGGCGCGCCCGGAAACGGGCCCGGGCGGGGCGGGGCGCGGCCGGGCCGGGTCAGCCGGGGGTGGGAATACCCCGGGCGGGCTTGGTGTTGTGGCAACCGCATAACCGAAAATTGCATGGTTAGGCTCACGTTCGACTCGGACCGCGAGGGCGGTCCGCCCCAATGAGGAGAAACGAAATGGCCGAGACTCATCTCTCAACCCCATCTGACCGACCCGGCCAGGCGGCGCCAGCCGGGCAGGCCGGCGCCCAAGGCCGTCCGGGCGGCGGGCCCGCGCGGCGCGCCGCCCGGACGCGCCGGCGCCCGGCGGCGCACCGGCGCGCGGACGCCCCGCGCCCGGGCCTGGCCGCGCTCTTGGGCGGCGGGTGGTCGCCCGCGGCCCCGGCGCGGGCGGCGGCCCGCGCGGGCCTGGCCCTGGTCCGGGCGCTGCGCGCGCTGCTGACCGGGGCGGGCGCCAGGCGGTGGGTGGTGGCGGCCGCGGTGGCCGCCGTCGCCATCCCCCTGGTCGTGGCCCCGCCGTCGAGGGCGGACGAGCCGGGCGGCCCGGGCCAGCCCGGCGCGCCGGCGTTGACGGCCGGGACGGGGGAGCGGACCGACCAGCGGGCTGGGACGGTCGGGTTCGAGTCCACCGAGGACGGCACATACCACTACCTGGTCTATGAGACGGACGAGGCCCCGCCGACCGCGGACGAGGTCCTGGAGAGCGGGTCCACCGGGCCGATGGCCGCCGGGCCGAACGTGCTCGAACTGAGTTTGAGGACTTCGGCCGCGTTTACGGTTTGGGTGGTCGGGACGGACTTGGAGGGGAACGACTCCAACCTGGTGTCGATCGATCTGGAGCCAGGGGTGACGTTCACCGTCACCCACAGCCCCGGGGGGTCCGCGAGCGTCGAGTTGGTGCACACGACGGGGAGCGCGCGGGTCAAGGTGACCGCGACGCCCGACGCTGGCTGGGCGGTTCAATGCTTTTGGGACATCGAGCCGGACCGAGACCCGCACTGCAAGTGGGGCGGGCCCCTGGATGACTTCGAGATTAGCGGGGTGGTGTCCTATACCGGGATTCAACACATCCACCGGCACATAAGCTTCACCAAGGAGGTGCCGGTGGAGTTCCACCTGGGGGCGCCGGTCGACGCCCCGGACTGGTCGGCGGGCGCCGTCACGGCGTGGATCGGGGCGGCGGTCCCCGCCCCGCCGGACGCTCCTGACCTGGACGGTTACCGGTTCGTCGGCTGGTACCCGTCCAAACAGGCGCTCGACGCGGCCGACCCGGACCAGGCCTGGCAGTTCTCCAAGAATGAGTGGGACCTGGAAGATCCGATGGAGGCCTTTTGGTCCGGCGTCGATGTTGTGGACCACTCGATGGTCGACGCGGAGGGCACGGTGCACCTGTATGGGGCGTGGGCGTCGACGCATGGGGAGATCGCCTACGACGTGAACGCCCCGGTGGACTGCCCGGTTTACCCGGATCGGGTGGGGCCGGACCGGGTGGAGATCGGGTCCAGGCTGGCGGACGCGCCATCCTACGGCGTGGAGCCCGCCTCCGAACTGCACCACGCCGGGTGCTACTTCACCGGCTGGGCCTTTGACGCCGACGGCCTCGAGCCGGTCACGGCCGACTCCACTTTGGACTCCACCGCCGTAGTGCTGTACGGCCAGTGGGAGCCCCCGGGCACGTGGGAGCTAAGGGAGTACTTAGTGGGGCACGGGGAGGACCCCGTGTTGGTCAACACGGTCGTGGAGACGGGCCGGGTAGGCGATGAAGTTTGGCTTCTCCGCATGTTTCGGCCCGGGTATTGGTTCGACGACGACCGGTCCAACCGGTTAGGGACCATCACCAAGGACCCCATGCTGGTGCTCAACTTCTACTACAACGCGGTACCGGTCGAGGTCGCGTTTGACTTGGACGGCGGGACTCTGGAGGCGGAGTCCCCGGAGGTCTGGTACGACCGCCTGCTGGAAGACCCGGGCGTCCCGACCAAGGAGGGCTACGCCTTCCTCGGCTGGTGGTCCTCGGAGGTCGGCCCGTGGGACTTCGAGTCCGACAAGCTGACCGTGGATAACGGCGTGATTGTGAACCACTTCGCGCCAGAGGCGTGGCTGACCTTGACCGCCCGGTGGGCGGTCCCCCCGACCGCGGTCGGCGGCGAAGAAGCCATGATCGGCGTGGGCGGCACCGCCGAAATGGACGGCCAGGTGACCCCCGGCGACGCCGGCATCGTCTCCGCCCAGGTGACCGGCGAGCCCAGTTGGGCGGACGCGGTCGCGGCGGGGCTGGACGGGACGGTCGAGTTAGACGCGGACGGCTTGGCGCCCGGGTTGTACGAGTTCACGGTCCGGTACACCGACGCGAACGGCCTGTCGGTGGACGCCGACTTCGCGGTCACGGTGGTGGCCGGGCCGGTGGTGAGCGGTGGCACCTATGCGAGGATCGCGGAGGGCGGGACGGCCGAGTTCGAGTTGAGCGTGACCTCCGGGGCGGGGATCGCCTCGGCCGTGCCCTCGGGCGCCCCGTATGGTGCGACCGTCCGGGCGGGGGTGGACGGGAAGGTTGTGTTCGAGGCCGGGCCGGGCCTGGCCTGGAGCTACAAATTCACGGTCACCTTCACGGACAAGCTCGGCCAGAGAAAGCCGGTGGTGTTCACGGTTGTGGTGCAGCCCGCCCCGTCGACTCCCGACGCATGGATGTATATGGAGGTCGAGGACGACCTGACCCCGCGCGACTGGGACCCGTTCTGGGATGTGACCTACGGGTCGAATCTGCGGGCGTTGACCGCCGAGTCGTTCACGGCCGACCAGGGGTCGCTGGAGGTCTTGGACTCGGGTTTGGTCCGGTACACCCCGAAGGTGGGTTGGGCGGGGGAGGACCCGGTCACCGTGACGGTGTGCGACGGCTTCGGCCAGTGCGCCGCCCTGTATTACGTGTTCGACGTGCGCAGGGTTTACACCCCGCCGGAGCAGGTGGACGCGCAGGGCGCGTCCGCCAGCGTCGCGGTGGGCGGGACAGCCACCTTGGAGGGGTCGGTCCGGGTTGACTTGGACCATGACGTGTCCGTCACGTCGGCGCAGGTCAGCGTCGAGGAGTGGCGCGCCGATTCGGTGATCGAGGCCCACTTGGACGGGCAGGTGGACTTCGAGGCCGGGTCGTTGGCGCCGGGGGAGTACACGTTCACCGTCACGTTCACCGACTCTGAGGGCAGCACCGACGATGCCGTCTACACCGTCACCGTGATCGCCCCGCCGGCGGTGACGGGGTTGGCGGAGGCGAAGATCGGCCTCGGCGGCGAGGCGCTGTTCCGGCTGTCGGTGACGACCGACGACCAGATCGCGGGGGCTTCGCCGGTGCCGGGGAGCGTCCCGGACGGCGCGGCCGCGACCGTCGCGGAGGACGGGAAGGTCACATTCGAGGCTGGGACGCTGGGGGCGGGTTCGCACACGTTCGCGGCGGTGTGGACAGATTCGCTGGGTCAGCAGTCCGATGCCGTCTGGTTCAGCGTGGTGGTCCAGGCGCCGCCGGTGGCCGAGTCCGGTTTGGAGGCGCCGGTGGCGTTGGGCGGGCGGGTCTCGTTCGCCGAGTCGGTCACGACCGGCGGGGTGATCGCCTCGCGGGCGGTGACGGCCGCGCCGGCGGCCGGGCGGGTCGAGCTGGGGTCGGTGGTGTTCCACGCCGAGTCGGCCGCGCCGGGCCGGTACCCGTTCGAGGTCACCTACACCGACGACGTGGGCCAGGCCGCGGCCGCCACCTACACGGCGGTCGTGTTGGCG
>JAIROU010000201.1 GCA_031257375.1 Bifidobacteriaceae bacterium | reverse complement strand
CCCGCCCCGCGCCCCGCCTTCGTCCCAGCGGCCATCGCGGCCCCCGCTCCGGCTCTGGCCCCGGCCCCGGACAACGCCCTCCGATCCAATCAGACCCCCGCCTTCGCCCCCGCCGCCATCGCGGCCCCCGCCCCCGCCCCGGCCCCGGACAAC
This sequence comes from Bifidobacteriaceae bacterium, assembly GCA_031257375.1. GTDB lineage: Bacteria > Actinomycetota > Actinomycetes > Actinomycetales > WQXJ01 > JAIRTF01. Next base: position 11,006 of record JAIROU010000201.1, on the reverse strand, counting down.
GCCGTCCGATCCGGCCCAGCGGCCACGGCGCCCGGCCAGGCCATCCCTCCCGGAGCCGACCCGCCCTCCCCAGCGCCGGTCGCCCCGGCCCCAATGACCCGCGCCGCCCGCCGCGAGGCGGCCCGCGCCCGCGCCGCCGCGCCCGCCGCAGTCGCCCCCGCACCATTCCCCGTCCCCGCAACATCCCCCGCGCCCGCCCCGTTCGGCGCGCCCGGTCCCGCTCCGGCGGCGACCCAGGGCCAAGGCATTCCTCCGTGGCTGCAAGCCGCGTCGGCCCCGGCCGAGGCGCCCGCCCTGGCCGCAGTCGCCGCGGGGTCGGTCCAGGGCGCTGCCGCGTGGGCCGATCCGCCCGTTTACGCGCCGGCCGGGGACGGGGCGGGGCCACGAGCCTCCTGGCGCCCGCGGGGGAACATCCCCAGGGCCGCCACCCCGGCTGGGGGGCGGGGCGACGGCATCGTGAACCAAGGCGATGACGGCGGCTGGAATCCCACCGTGCCGCCCTGGCGGCCGACGGTGGTGGTCGGAAGCGGCCAAGACGCGCTAAGGGGGTCGTCACCATGGTGAGTCAGATCCGGACCGGCAAACGGCGGGCCGCCGCCCTGGGCGCGCTGCTGATCGGCGCCCTGGCCGTGGGGCCGGCCGCCTTCGCGGACGACGAATACCAGCCGGACGGCATGGACACCTGGTGGGACGGCGAGACGCTGAACGTGCCCTGGGACGGATCGGACGAGTACCAGACCATCCCCGGCGACAAGTTCCTCCACAACGCCGTGGCGGTGCCGGGCGACTGGGTCCACCGGACGCTGGTGGTGCAGAACAACGGCCCCTGCCCGGGCAGCCTGACCGTGGAACTCCGCAACCCGGCCGCGACCTCCCAGGACAGCACCGTCAACGACGACGACCCATCGGTCACGGCCGGCCGGATCGGCTTCGCGGGCATGTCCGAATTGCATTGGGACGTGGGCGGTTCGATAGGCTCGGACTCCTTCGCCGCGCTGGTGGACCAGCAAGTGCTCGGCACCGCCCGCTTGGCCCAGGGCGCCTCGGTGGACGTCCAGATGGCCTACAAGTTCCCCTATGACGAAACCGAGGGCAAGCATCTGGGCTTCCCGTCCCAGGTCCTCGAATGGGACTTGGGCCTGCGCCTGAAGGGCGAATGCGACTGGAAGATGTCGACCCCGCCCGCCGCCACGCCTCCCGGCCTTCCCTTCTCTGGCGCGAACATCCTGTTCGCCGCCATCAGCGCCGCTTTCCTGGTGGCCGCCGGCGTGACCGCCGTCTGGGGCGCCGGTCGGCGCCGCCGCCAATCCGCACGCCCCTGACCCCGCGCCTGAAGGCCAAAGGTCCACAAGGTTGACGCAGAATTGGATCGAGGGCGCTCAGGAAACCGTCCAGGTCTCCTCGAACTAGCCCGTCGAGATCGGTGGTGGTGCGCGCCTGTGGGAACACGGGCCTGCGGCAAACCAGCATGGCGCCACACCCCGGGACGCGCCAAGGGAACCTGGCGCCGGCATTCCACGCTGGCCGACCAGCTGACATGGCACCGAAAGTTTGTCTTGCGTTCACCTTGCGTTCACCTGATCAGCCCCGTCCGTTAGGCCTGCGGCCCTAGCCTCGATTGCGAAATCGCAAGCTGTGATCATGAGAAGAGGGTCTGATGAGATTGAGTAAAACGAGGAAGCTGGCTGGCGGGGCCACCGTCGGATTGATTCTGGGCGGGCTGCTGGGCCTGTCCGGGCTGGCCGGATGCGCCGCCAACGAGGAACAACCGGCCGGCGGGGGCACTGGGAACTCGGCCGGATCGGCCGGCGCCGGCCTGACAGGCGAACTGAACGGGGCCGGGGCGTCATCGCAAAGCGCCGCCCAAGAAGCCTGGCGCGGCGGATTCGCCGCCATCGAGGCGGGGGTCAACGTCAACTATGACCCAGTCGGCTCCGGGGACGGCCGCACCCAGTTCACCGCTGGCGGGCTCGGCTTCGTCGGGACCGACGCGCCCTTCAAGGCCGACGAGGCCAAAGGCGGGCACGGCTCCTGCGCGGCCGACTCGCCCCTGGTCGAAGTGCCGGTCTACATCTCGCCCATCGCGGTGGCCTTCAACTTGGATGGCGTGACCGAGTTGAACCTGGCGCCGAACGTGATCGCGCACATCTTCACCGGTGGAATCACCAACTGGAACGACCCGGCCATTAAAGCCGACAACCCCGACGTGGACCTGCCCGATCTGCCGATCAGCCCCGTCCACCGCTCCGACAAGTCCGGCACCACCGGCAACTTCACCGACTACTTGACCGCCACCGCGCCCGAGGCCTGGACGGCTGGGGAGACCGAGGAATGGCCGGAATCCGGCGGCGAGGGCGCCGAGAAGACACAGGGCATGGTCCAGGCGCTGACCGCCGGCAAGGGTTCGATCGGCTATGTCGACGCCGGCCAGGCCCAGGATCTGAGCTGGGCCTCGATCAAAGTTGGCGACCAGTGGGTCAAGCCCTCGGCCGAGGGCGCGGCCAAAGCCGTGGCCGAATCGGAACTGGAGTCCGGCCGGGGCGAGGGCGACGTGGTCTACAGCCTGAACCGCACCACCGAGGCGGCCGGCGCCTACCCGCTGATCCTGGTCAGCTACCTGGCCGCGTGCGAGAAGTACTCCGACCCGAAAACCGCCGAATTGGTCTCCGCCTACCTAAAGTACGTCGTCTCCGAAGAAGGCCAGAAGGCCGCCGCCGAGAACGCCGGTTCGGCGCCGTTGACCTCGGAGGCCGACCTGACTGCGAAAGTGAACGCCGCTGTTGCGCGCATCGGCTCTTGACGGTCTAGCCCCTGGGGCTCCCGGCCGGGCATCCTCGCCGAGCCCGGCCGGGGCTCCCGGCGCTCCGGGCGGCGGCGCGGGCGGTTCGGCCGGCGGCGCGGGGGGTCCGGGCGCCAGCCCGGCAAGCGGCCAGGCGGCCGGCCCGGCGGCGGGGGAGCGGACCTTCTCCGGCGCCATGCGCGCCGCCGCCGTCGCCGTCTCCCTGGTGCTGGTCGGCGTCTTGGTCTTCCTGGCCGTCAAAGGCAGCCCCGCCTTCACCGCCGGGGCGGGCGAACTGCCAGCCCACGCCGCCAACTTCTGGGCGCTGGCCGGGCCGCTGGCCTTCGGCTCGCTCTGGGTGGCGGTGATCGCCCTGGTCTTCGCCGCCCTGCCAGCCATCGGGGTGGCTCTGGCGGCCACCATCTACGCCCCCTCGCCACGCTTCGGCCGCTTCCTCGGCGCCGTCCTCGACCTGCTGGCCGCCGTCCCGTCAGTCGTCTTCGGCTTGTGGGGGCTGATGGTTCTGGCCCCGGCCATGGTCCCGATCTACGAATGGCTGCACCGCTACCTGGGCTGGCTGCCGTTCTTCTCCGGCCAGCCGTCCGTGACCGGGCGGACCGTCCTGACCGCTGGGATGGTGGTGGCGGTGATGATCCTGCCGATCATGGCGGCGATCTGCCGCGAGAGCTTCGCCCTGACCCCGCCCGCGCTGATCGAGGCCGCCTACGCGCTGGGCGCCACCCGCTGGGAGATGGTGCGCACGGCCGTGCTGCCGGTCGCCCGGTCCGGGATCGTGGCCGGGGGCATGCTCGGACTGGGCCGGGCGCTGGGCGAGACGATGGCCGTGGCCATGGTCTTGAGCGCCATCCCGGACCTGATCTCGGTCAACCTGATCTCATCTCAGAACCCCTCGACGATCGCCCAATTCATCGCCTCGACCTTCCCCGAATCGACCGGTTCGCAGGTCAGCGCGCTGATCGCGTTGGGCCTCGTGCTGTTCGCGATCTCCCTGGCGGTCTCCGTGGTCGGCCGGCGCGTCGCCCAACAGGGGGTGTCGAGGTGAGCGTCGCGCAGACGTTGGGCAAGCAGCCGACCGCCGCCGATGCCGCCGATGCCGCCGTCACGCTCTCGGCGTCCAGGCCCAGTTTGGCCAGGCGGACCAAGAACCGGATCGCTTCCGGGGCCGTCGTCTGCGCCGTCGCCCTGGCCGCCATCCCCCTGGCGTTGGTCATCTGGGCGGCCCTGACGCGCGGCATCGAGCGCCTTGACCTGGCGCTCTTCACCAACTCGATGTGGGGCGTGGTGGGCCAGGGCGGCGGCCTGCTGCACGCGCTGGTCGGAACCCTGCTGGTGACCGGCGCGACCGCCCTGATCGCGATCCCGCTGGGGCTGGCGGCGGCCATCTACCTGACCGAGTACGGCGGCCAGCGCAAACTGGCCGGGATCACCCGCCGGGCGGTCGACATCATGGTGTCGATCCCGTCGATCGTCGCCGGGCTGGCCGCCTACGCCCTGTTCTCGCTGCTGCTGGGACCGGGCACGCGCTCAGGGCTGGCCGGGGCGGTGGCCCTGGCCATGATCATGATCCCGGTGGTGGTGCGGTCCTCGGAGGAAGTCCTGCGCCTGGTGCCGGGCGACCTGCGGGAGGCCGGGCTGGCGCTGGGCTCGCCCCGCTGGCGGGTCATCCGCAAGATTGTGCTGCCGACCGCCCTGCCCGGGCTGACCGCCGGGGCGGTCCTGGGGGTCGCCCGGATCATCGGCGAGACCGCGCCCCTGCTGCTGGTGGCCGGTTTCACCGACGCCATGAACTACAACTTGGCCGAGGGCCGCATGGCCACCCTGCCGGTCTTCATCTACACGCAATGGTCTTCCAAAGGCCTGGACACTGCCGCTTACGACCAGCGGGCCTGGGCGGGCGCCCTGGTCCTGATGGCCGTGGTGGTGGTGCTGCAACTGGCCGCCCGGGCGTTGCCCCCGCAAATCGCAAAACTGAGGAGAAACCGATGACCGCGACCGTTCCGACTTCGATCACCACCACCACCACCCCCGCCGGCGCCGCCAGTCCGGCCGGCGCCGCCTTGGCCGCGTCTGAGACGTTGACCCTGGCGGCCGAGCCGCCCGGCCCGCCGGGGGCGGTCGGCTCGATGTCCATCACCGACGTCTCGTGCTACTACGGGTCGCACCTGGCGGTGGCGGACGTCAGCTTGGAGATCCCCGGCCGGGCGGTGACGGCCTTCATCGGCCCCTCCGGCTGCGGCAAATCGACCCTGCTGCGGGCCATCAACCGGATGCACGAGGTCATCCCCGGGGCGCGGGCCGAGGGATCGATCGAGTTGGACGGGGTCGACCTGTGCGCCAAAGAGGTCGACCCGGTGGCGGTCCGCTCCAAGGTCGGCATGGTCTTCCAGAAGCCGAACCCCTTCCCAGCCATGTCGATCAAGGACAACGTGCTGGCCGGGCTGATCATCCGGGGCCAGCGCCCGCGCGCGTCGGCCGCCGACGAGTTGGTCGAGCGCTGCCTGGAGCGCGCCCACCTCTGGGACGAGGTCAAGGACCGGCTGAAGAAGTCCGGCGACTCGCTGTCCGGCGGCCAGCAGCAGCGGCTCTGCATAGCCCGGGCGATCGCCGTCCAACCAGACGTGGTCCTGATGGACGAGCCGTGCTCGGCCCTCGACCCGATCTCAACCCTGGCCATCGAGGAGTTGATGCGGGACCTGGCCCGCGACTACACGGTCGTGGTGGTGACGCACAACATGGCCCAGGCCAACCGCATCTCTGACGTGACGGCCTTCTTCTCCCTGGCCAGCGCCGGGCAGCCGGGCCGGCTGGTCGAATCCGGCCCAACCGGCCAGATCTTCTCGGCCCCCAAAGTGGCCGCCACCAGAGACTACATCGAGGGCCGCTTCGGCTGACCGCCCCGGCCGCCGTCCCCGCAGAATCGGAACCCAAAATGAGTTCCGCGCCCCCCCAGCCACGGCGCCAGGCGCCATGTGCGGCGCGCGGCGGCTGGCGGCATCGGCCGCGAAATCTGAGTAAGACTCAGCCACGGCGCCAGGCGCCATGTGCGGGGCGGGGCGGCTGGCGGCATCGGCCGCGAAATCTGAGTAAGACTCAGCCACGGCGCCAGGCGCCATGTGCGGGGCCAGGCGCCGTGGTTGGGGGGATCGGAAACTAAAATGAGCGCTGTGCCGGTGGCTATGGAGTGGCTGGCCGGGGGCGCGCTGGGCGCGACCCTGGCCCTGATCACCAACCCGATCTGGGCCTGGCTGTTCCGCCGCACCCCGCAGGGCGACCGCTGGGACCGCCACGAGGCGCCGCTGCCGGAGCTGGCCCGCGACCTGGCCGGCGCCCACGGCGGCTACGCCATGATTCTGACCAGGTCGCACAAGGCCGTCTTCACCACCGCCCGGGCGGAGACCCTGCCGGTCTATCAGGGCACCAAGCTGATCCACCCGGGCCTGCAAGAACTGGCCGAGGCGGCCTGGCGCGAAGACGAGATCCAAGCCCGCCGGATGTCTTTCACCGACCTCGGCCCGGTGGCGGACGCCGAGGTCAGAGCCACCCGGCTGGCCGACAGCTATGTCCTGCTGACCGTCACCGACCTGACCGAGACCATGCGCTCGCGCCAGATCAGGCACGATTTCATAGCCAACATCGGCCACGAGCTGCGCACCCCGGTGACGGCCGTCGAACTGATCGGCTCGGCCCTGGCGGCCGGGGCCGAGGACCCGGCCACCGTCCGCCACTTCGCCCGTCGGCTGGCCCAGGAGTCGCACCGGCTGGCCCGGCTGACCGAGGACATGATGGCCCTGGCCAAGGCCCAGGACCAGGACTCCAGCCGCTTTGCCGAGGTCAGCGTCCGGGACGTGCTGGCCGAGGCGGCCGCGCGGCATCGTACAACTGGGGAGGAGGCCGAGATCGACGTGACGGTCCAGGCCGACCCCCGGCTGACCGTCTTTGGCGACAAAGACGCCCTGGTCACGGCGGTCGACAACCTTGTCGCGAACGCCATCGCCTACTCGCCGCCGGGCCGGCCGGTCGCCGTCACCGGCGCCCAGACCTCGGGCGAGATCGCCATCTCGGTGACCGACCAGGGGATCGGGATCGAGCCGGCCGATCAAGAGCGGGTCTTCGAGCGTTTCTACCGAACCGACCGGGCGCGCTCGCGGCGGACCGGCGGGACCGGGCTGGGCCTGGCCATAGTCCGCAACACCGTGTCTGGGCACGGCGGTAGGGTGAGTGTGAAATCTGAGGTCGGGGAGGGCTCGACCTTCACCATCTGGCTGCCGCGGCGTGTTTTGGGGGAGGGCCCATGACCGACCTGCTCCTGGTCGAGGACGACGAGACCCAGCGCGAGGCCCTCAGCTTCCTGCTCGGCCGCGAGGGCTACGAGGTCCGCACCGCCGTCGACGGCTACGCCGCCCTCGCCGAGTTCGAAGCCGCCGAGCCGGAATTGATCCTGCTCGACCTGATGATCCCGGCGGTGCCGGGCACCGAGGTCTGCCGGCGCATCCGCCTGACCTCGGACGTGCCGATCATCATGCTGACCGCCAAGAGCGACGAGGCGGACATCGTGCTGGGGCTGGAACTGGGGGCCGACGACTATGTGACCAAGCCGTACTCGACGCTGGAACTGCTGGCCCGCTGCCGCCGGGTGTTGCGCCGCCAGCGGTCGGCGGTCGGGGGCGGCCTCGGCTCGCCCGATGACGTGGGGGCGGTTATCGAGGTCTCCGGCGTCCGCTTGGACCCAGAGCGGCACCGGGTCTGGGTCGATGGGGCCGAGGTGGTGATGCCGCTGCGGGAGTTTTCGCTGCTGGAGGAACTGATGACGCACGCCGGGCGCGTGCTGACCCGCTCACAGCTGCTCGAACGGGTCTGGGGGGCCGATTTCTACGGCGACGCCAAGACCTTGGACGTCCACGTCCGCCGGGTCCGCTCCCGCATCGAATCCGACCCCGCCAACCCGTCCCGCCTGGTCACATTGCGGGGCCTGGGCTACCGCTTCGAGGAATTCTAAACCCGGGGACGGTCCTTTCGTCTCAAACTTGGGGACACACCTTTGGTCGGGACGCAGGGTCTGTTCCCGGTTTGGGACAAGAGCCCGGTCTCCGGGTTTGGCCAGCTACCAGGCCCTGACCCCGCCGCCGAGGCGGCCCGGCGGTCGGCGGTTGTGGGGTTCCCACAAAACCTCCGGCCGCATTTGCCAGGCCACCGGCGCGAGGCCGGGCCGGGTGGCCCCATAGCCTGGGTCAGTCGCCGCGCGGCTTTCGAGCCGGGAGCTGCGGGCGCGATCGAAGGGAAGGACGGGCCATCATGTCGATCATCGCGACCGCGCTGGGGGATCGGCGCGCCCGGACCGCTTGGGCGCCCCCGGCCGATCGATGTGGCCGCCTGGCGGGCGAGCGGTCGCGCCTGCGGGACGCCGCCCTGATCGCGGGCGGGGCCGCCTGGGTGGCGGTGCTCGGCCAGGTCTCGATCCCGCTCGGATTCACCCCTGTGCCGCTGAGCTTGGGCACCTTCGCGGTCCTGACCGCCGCCGGGGTCTTGGGCCGGGCCCGGGCCGGCGCCGCGATGATCCTGTTCCTGGCCGCCGGGCTGGCCGGGGCGCCGGTCTTCGCCGGCGGGCAGTCCGGGGTCGGCCTGGCGACCATGGGTTATGCGGTTGGCTATGTCTTCGCGGCCGGCCTGGCCGGTCGGGCGGCCGGTCGGGCGGCCGGCCCGGCGGCCGGCCCGGCGGCCGAGCGCGGTCCGGTCCGGTCTTACTGGCGCCTGGTCGGCTTGATGGCCGCCGGCCATCTGGCGATCTACCTGCTGGGCGTGCCCTACCTGGTGGCGGCGGCGAATCTCGGCTGGGCCGACGGCATCGTCCAAGGCATGGCGCCGTTCCTGCCCGGCGACCTGCTCAAGACCCTGGCGGCGGCGGGAACAGTGTGGCTGCCAAAGACCGGCCGTCGGGGCCGGGCGCGTCAGCCCCAACGGGTGCGGCCGGGTTGACCGGCGTCATAGACTTGTGCCCCGTGCGACGCTGGAAATCATTGGCCGATGTCCCCCAGGGCTACGGGCCGTCAGTGGTGACCCTGGGCAACTTCGACGGCATGCATCGCGGCCACCAGTTCCTCGCCGAACAGGTCGTGGCCCGCGCCCGCGCCACCGGCGCCAAGGCCGTGGCCATCACCTTCTACCCGCACCCAGCCTCGATCCACCGCCCCGAGCAGGGGATCGTCCAACTCCAATCGCTGCCGGACAGGCTGGCCGCGTTGGAGGCGATCGGCCTGGACGCGGCCCTGGTGATCCCCTACAGCCTGGGATTCTCCCGCCTGCGGCCGGACGAGTTCGCCAAAACCTACCTGGTCGACGCCCTGGGCGCAGAAGAAGTCGCCGTCGGCCAAGACCTCCAGTTCGGGGCCGACAATTCCGGCGACCTCGCCACCATGCGCCGCCTGGGCGAGCAGATGGGCTTCGCCGTCACCGCCATCACCGACCAGGGCGATCCGGAGGACGCCGAGCGCGCCCGCTGGTCCTCCAGCGCCGTCCGCCTGGCCCTGGCCGAGGGCGACGTGGCCGAGGCCGCCCGCATCCTCGGCCGCCCGCACCGCGTCACCGGCCTGGTGGTCCGCGGCGACGGCCGCGGCCGCGGGCTCGGCTTCCCGACCGCCAACCTGGGCGGCCCGGTCACCGGCCTGATCCCGCAGGACGGCGTCTACGCGGGCCACCTGATCCGCCTCGACCGCCCGCCCGGCGCCCCCGACCGGACCTTCCCGGCGGCCATCTCGGTGGGCGTCAACCCGACTTTCGACGGCCGCCGGCGCCGCGTCGAGGCCCACGCGCTCGGCCGGGATGACCTGGAGCTTTACGGTGAAACGGTGGCGGTCGACTTCGTCGCGCGCTTGCGACACACGTTGGCCTTCGCCACCCAGCAGGCCCTGGTCACCCAGATGCACGATGACGCCGCCGCGGCTTCGCGGGTCCTGGCCGGTCACGCTTCGCCCGCCTGAGACACCCGGGCGCCCGCCGGACGGCCCGCCCCGCCGCCCGAGGACGGCCCCGGCCAAGTAGGGTAGGTTCCCGTGGCTTTGACAATCGGCATCGTCGGCCTGCCCAACGTCGGCAAATCGACCCTTTTCAACGCGCTGACCCGCAATCAAGTGTTGGCGGAGAACTATCCCTTCGCCACGATCGAGCCGAATGTGGGCGTGGTGGCGCTGCCGGACCGCCGTCTGGGGGTCCTGGCGGAGATGTTCGCCTCCGCCAAAGTGGTCCCGGCCACCGTCTCGTTCGTGGACATCGCGGGCATTGTCCGCGGCGCTTCGAAGGGCGAGGGCCTGGGCAACCAGTTCCTCGCCAACATCCGCCAGGCGGACGCGATCTGCCAGGTCATCCGCGTGTTCGAGGATTCGGACATTGTGCATGTCGAGGGCCGGGTGGACGCGGCGGCGGACATCGAGACGATCAACACCGAGTTGGCGCTGGCCGATCTGCAGACCCTGGAGAAGGTGATCGCCCGCCTCGACAAGGAGGTCAGGATCAAGCGCGGCGACGCCGAGCAGCTGGCCGACTGCCTGAGGGCGCGGGACTTCCTGGACCAGGGCACCACCTTGCACGCCGCCGCCAAACAGGGCTTGTTGGACTTGGCCCGCCTGCGCGAGTTCGGGTTGATGACCGCCAAGCCTTTCATCTACGTCTTCAACGCCGACGATGCCGTGCTCTCGTCCCCGGAGCGGACGGCCCTTTTGCGGGAACTCGTCTCGCCCGCCGAGGCCATCATTCTGGACGCCAGATTCGAGGCCGACTTGACCGACCTGGACCTGGCCGACGCGGCCGAACTGCTGGCTGAATCGGGCCAACCGGAATCCGGCCTCGACCGCCTCGCCCGGGTCGGCTTCGCCACCTTGGGGTTGCAGACCTTCTTGACCGCCGGCCCGAAGGAGTCGCGGGCCTGGACCATCCGCCAAGGCTGGACGGCCCCCCAGGCCGCCGGGGTGATCCACTCCGATTTCGAGCGCGGCTTCATCAAAGCCGAGGTTGTCTCCTTCGAGGACCTGGTCGCCCTCGGCTCCCTGGCCGAGGCCCGCGCGGCCGGCAAACTCCGCATCGAGGGCAAGGACTACGTCATGCGCGACGGCGACGTGGTCGAGTTCCGCAGCGGCCTGGCCGCGGGCTCCAGGCGCTGACCCGGCGGCACAGTGCTCGAACCGGCATCAAGCCTCGCTCAGCCAAAAGACCACAG
>JAIROU010000199.1 GCA_031257375.1 Bifidobacteriaceae bacterium | reverse complement strand
TTTCGTCTCAGACTGGGGGACAGTCCCCGCGTTCAACCGACGCCCCGCACCGCCCAGTACCGCCCCCGGGCGAACGCGCGACCCCGGCGGACGGCATCGTGCGACGGCATCGTGCGAACCCCCAAACGAGACCCCCCGAGCCAAGCCGCCCCCGTCCGGTAGCCTCTTACGGGGCCGAGACCGGCCCCGGCGGCCCGCCGCCGAGCGCGCCGCCACGAGGCTGGAAGGAACCGTCATGCCAGGAATCGTGCTGATCGGCGCCCAATGGGGCGACGAGGGCAAAGGCAAAGCCACCGACCTGCTGGGCCGGGACGTCGATTACGTGGTCAAGTTCAACGGCGGCAACAACGCCGGGCACACGGTGGTGATCGGCGGCCAGACCTACGCCCTGCACCTGCTGCCCTCCGGCATCCTGACCCCCGGCGTCACCCCGGTGATCGGCAACGGAGTGGTGGTGGACCTAGAAGTGCTGTTCAGCGAGCTAAGGGCGCTCGAGACGCGGGGGATCGACACGTCCCGGCTGGTGCTGTCCTCGAACGCGCACCTGATCCCGAGCTACAACCGGACCATGGACAAGGTGACCGAGCGGTTCCTCGGCCAGCGCCAGATCGGCACCACCGGGCGGGGGATCGGCCCGACCTACGCCGACAAGATGCAGCGCGTCGGCCTGCGCGTCCAGGACTTGTTCGACTCCTCGATCCTGCGCCAGAAGGTCGAGGGCGCGCTGATGCAGAAGAATCACCTGCTGGTCAAGGTTTACAACCGCCGGGCGATCTCGGCCGAGGAGGTCTTGGAGGAGTTGGAGGCCTACGCCGAGCGCGTCCGCCCGCTGGTGGCGGACACGGCCATGCTCCTGAACGACGCCCTCGACCGCGGCCAGACCGTCTTGTTCGAGGGCGGCCAGGCCACCATGCTGGACGTGGACCACGGCACTTATCCTTTTGTGACCAGCTCGAACGCCACCGCCGGGGGCGCCTGCACGGGCAGCGGCGTGGGGCCGAAGCGGATCGACCGGGTGGTGGCGGTGGTCAAGGCGTACGCCACCCGCGTGGGGGCGGGGCCGTTTGTGACGGAGTTGCACGATGCCGCCGGCGAACGTTTGCGCGAGGCCGGCCACGAGTACGGGGTCACCACCGGCCGCCCGCGCCGCTGCGGCTGGTACGACGCGCCGGTGGCGCGTTACGCCGCCCGCGTCAACGGCGTCACCGACTTCGTCTTGACCAAGCTCGACGTGTTGACCGGCTGGGACCGGATTCCCGTCTGCGTGGCCTATGACGTGAACGGATCGGTCCACCGGGACCTGCCGGCCTCCCAGAGCGACATCCACCACGCCCGCCCGGTCTACGAGTACCTGCCGGGCTGGGACGAGGACATCTCGCGCGCCCGCTCCTTCAAGCAGCTGCCGCCCAACGCCCAGGCCTACGTGACGGCGGTCGAGGAATTGTCCGGCGCCAGGATCTCAGTGGTCGGGGTCGGCGCCGGCCGGGACGCCATCGTCCAACGCCATTCGCTGATCCCCTGACCTACCCGGCCCGGCCAGGGCGGGCACAAGGTCGGTGTGCGTGAAGTCGTCGCCCACGAACAGCAACGGCTCCAGCGTTTGGGCCGCCAGCGCGTAGGCGAAGCAATCGCCCAGGTTGAGTCTGGCCGGGCTGCCCGAGCCTTTGCCGAAGTCCCTGTAAGCGTCGCGGGCCAGGCCCGCCTGCGCCTGGTCGAAGGGGACGATCTCGATCCTGAGCTTTAGGAGCAGCGCGTCGACTCGTCTGGCCTGGGCGGGCAGGCCGCGCGAATCGGCCACCGCGTACAACTCCACGGCCGTCGCCGCGCTCATTTTCGGCGCCGAGTCGCCCGCCAAGGCCTCGAGGCAGGCCTCGGCCGCCGGTTCGCCGTGCAGGATCGCGACAATGGCCGAGGTGTCCACTATCACGTCGGGAGTCCTTGGTCGTCGTAAAGGGCGTCTGCGTCTGCGGCCCGGCCGCCCGGTTGGTGGGCGCGCCATTCGGCCGCGATCCGGGCCGCCTCGGCGGCCTCGCGCGTCCGGCGCGGCGCGGCGATCGCGGCGATGGCGTCTTCCGCAGCGGTGCGGATCGCGGCCGTGTAAGAGGTGTTCCAGGCGGCGGCCAAAGCCTTGACGGCGGCCTCCGTCTCAGGGTTCTTGATGCTTATCGGCATCCTGTCAATCTACCTGGTCTAGAAATGCCTGTCTGCCTGTCTACCTGGGTGTACGCCTTTTGCCGTCGGGACCGCCGGGCGTTTGCGGGCGCCCGCCACATCGCCGATGCCGTCGAGCGGTCCGCCGCCCCCTCGCGTCCGATCCGTCCGGCCGCCGGGCCGCCCCCGCGCCGAGGGCGCGCCCCGTCACCGCTCGGATCGGACGTCATCGCAGCCCAACGGCCTGAACCCGACGCGGACGGCGGCATCGAACAACTGCTTGTCGAAGCAGGCGAAGACCTCGCAATCGGGGTCGGCCCGCCTGACGGCCTGCGCGGTCGCCAATTGGACGGCGTCATAGGCGCGCAGCGAGTGCGCCGCGACCAGTCCGGCGGCCTCGTCCAAAACCTCTGCGGTCAGCGCCGCGGCGGCCAGTCGGCCGCTTGGGTTGAAATAGTCGTTCTCAAAAGCTTGGATCAGATCCGCCACCATCGATGCGGACAGTTCGCCCATGTGGTGCTTGCGCCAAAGCGCGGCCGGCACTTCGACTCTGGCCAGTTGGGACACATACATCGCGGCCAGAGCGGCGACTTGGTCGGCGCCGGGCTCTTCGGCGTAGAGCTTGACCACGGCCGAGCTGTCGGCGAAGACGCTCACCGGCGGCCCTCCGCGATGAACTCGGACAGGGGCGTGCCCTGGCCGGCCGCCCGCCGGGCGGCCGCCAACCGCTCGGCCGGCGGCGCGGAGTCTGGCGCGCAACCTCATCCCCGGGGGGTCCGCCTCGTCGTCCGCGACGGCGGTGGCCGCGAGCCTCGTCACCCATTCGTTCATGCTGAGGTTCTGTTCGGCGGCCAAGTCGCGGACCTGTCGCATCAGCCTGTCGGGCGCCCGCCATGTCATTTGACTCATGAATGCAGGCTAGCAGGCGCTACCTGCCCCTGGCGGCTGCGGCAGCCGCTCTGATTCGGAGTCTGCCCGCCAATGAGGTGGTCGCTGCCCGCTGAATCGTGCCAGCATGGTGCTGGACCAAACTGCCGCCCCGGTCAGTCGATCCGGGCGCGAACCAGCGCGGGCGCGTCTCCACCTGGCGTTCGGCCGCCGGTCACGTGGTGCTGGTCCCGACTCCTGGGGCAAAGACTCGCAAGCCTGTTTCCTGGGCCGCCGCCGCCATTCGCTGGTCGTAGGTGACTACCGCCCGGAGTTGGTCGCCCAGCCTGGCGGCGGCTGCCAGGTGAATGGCGTCGAGGGTGCGCAGCAGGGGTCCGCCTATGGTGGCCGCCGCGTCGAAGACGCGGCCGTCGACGCGCACCCGGCTGAACCGGCCGAGCACGTCCACCGCCTCCCCAAGGCGCCCCGGCTCGAACCGTCGCACGGCTCGCAGGACCTCAGCCCGGCCAAGGTCGCTGACCACGGGCTCTCCAGGAGACGTGGCCAACCATTGTCTGAGCGCGGCCGACTCCGGCTCATCGAACACCAGCTTGACCACCGCCGAGGCATCGCAGTACAGCACCATCTTCAATACCGTTCCTCGGCCCGCATTTGCTCCAAGACCGCAGAAGCGGACGTGTCGGCTCGCCCGGCCGGGCGAGGTGGCGGCAGATCATCGAACCCACCGGCGCCAGGCGTGATCCACCCCTCCAGGACGCCCTGCTCGACAACTGATGATCTAACGGGCGTGAGCCGGGCGACCGGACGGCCGTGATCCGTTATCGTCAGGGTCTCGCCCCGGGCGGCTCGCGCGACGACTGCTGAGGCGTTCTGCTGCAATGCCCTGATGCCAACTGACTCCATCTACGACATGGTAGTACATTTGCCAGATTACCAGCGAATTCACTTCCCCTCTGGGCGATCAGGTGTAGTCCACCAGGAACACCACCGGCTCGGTGGCCCCGCCATCGACGGTCAGATCGAACTTGATGGCGCCCACATCGGTGGGCGTCCCGACGCGGGTGGCGAAACGAAGCACCTGGGTGTTGGCCCGATCGTTGCCGTACTGATCCGGTTCCCACTCCAATTGGATGATGTTGGGCCCGGCCCCCAGTTTGTGCAGGTCCTCGGCGCCCATGCGTTCGAAGACGAGTTCGTCGTCATCGGGCCAGGACTCAATCGTGGTCTCCGGGTCGAGCGCGTCGTAGACGTTTTGCAGGGGGCCGAGGATCTGAACGTTGTCGATGGTCACCTGCCGCCTGTCGCCTTGGTTCGGGGTGTACATGGCAATGTCGAAGTACGAGGAGTAGATGGGTTCCTCGTCGTCCTCGTGGACCCTGTAGTACAAGCTATCCCCGGTCAGAACCACTTGGACACCGTCCCGTTCGACAAGCTCGCACCTATAATCGGCGTTTTCGAAATTCGCGCCGAGGGTCTGATAAACCGCCCGGACGTAGGGCTGCCACCCGGCCAGCCTCTCCCAATAGAAATCACTGGTCAGCGCCTTGCCGTTGGGACAGGTCGGGATCTCGGTCACAACTGTGGCGGCGGGCAGCGGATCGCCCTCGGGCAACGACCACGGCTCGGCCGGCTCCTCATCGATCTGGTAGTCCTCGACCTCGGCCTCGTCGGCCGGTTCCTCGGACACGCGCCCGGCGTCGGTCGCGCGTCGGTCCCCGGCGTCAGCGTTCGGATCGGCGCTGGAACATCCCAAGACCAGGCCAAGCGCGACAGGCACGGCTGCGATCACGGCGAACAAACGTAGTGCTTTCATGGCGATTCCCTTCGTCGTTATAAACATAGACTAGGATTGCCGCCCCATCCGGCCAGAAGCTGACCGGCCACCATCGGGGCGAATTATAATGGTGTTCCCCGCCATCAGACCGGGACCACCAGCCCCAGCCTAACCCGCGACAGCGTTCCCAGCGCCACCCACTGCGTAGAACTCGGCCGCCGCCCGGACGACAGACCCGACCCGGCGGCATCGTGACGGCCGTCACCCCGCCACTAGGACGAGCGGCGGCGGGTCCCAGGCGAAATCGGCAATAGGCTAGGAAGCGGAGCGGATCGGCAACCGCCCGCTGGAAGCCGCCAGGCGGCATCGGCGGATGGATGAACGATCGGGGGCCTGGCGGGCGGGTGCGCCCGGACGTCGGCCCGCGCGCCCCCCGGTGTTAGGTGCGCCGGTGGAATCACGACTGACCGATGGAAGGTTTCTAAGGGACATGACCATTGCCGACACATCGTTCGCCGGAATCGCGGCGACGGCACCGACCAAGAACGCCAAACTGATCCAGTGGGTGTCCGAGGTCGCAACCAAGACCCAGCCGAGCGAAATAGTCTGGGCGGACGGCTCCGAGGAGGAGTGGAAGCGCCTGACTGACGAGATGGTGGAATCCGGCACCCTGATCCGCCTGAACCCGGCCAAGCGCCCCAACTCCTTCCTGGCCCGCTCCGAGCCGAGCGACGTGGCGCGGGTGGAGTCGCGGACGTTCATCTGCTCCGAGCGGGAAATCGACGCCGGGCCGACCAACAACTGGATGGCCCCGGCCGAGATGCGCCAAATCCTCGACCGCGTGTTCACCGGCTCGATGCGCGGGCGGACCATGTACGTGGTGCCGTTCTCGATGGGGCCGCTGGGCGGCAACATCTCCAAGCTGGGGATCGAGATCACGGACTCCCCCTATGTGGTCATCAACATGAAGATCATGACCCGGATGGGCCGCCAGGCGCTCGACCTGATCACCGAGGACGTCGACTTCGTCCCGGCCGTGCACTCGGTCGGCTACCCGTTGTCTGATGCCGCCGGCCACGTTCGCGCGGATGTCGCCTGGCCGTGCAACGACGAGAAGTACATCACCCACTTCCCGGAGACCCGCGAGATTTGGTCCTACGGCTCGGGCTACGGCGGCAACGCCCTGCTGGGCAAGAAGTGCTACGCGCTCAGAATCGCCTCGGTCATGGCCCGCGACGAGGACTGGATGGCCGAGCACATGCTGATCCTGAAGCTGACCAGCCCGGCCGGGAAAACCTCGGTGGTGACCGCCGCCTTCCCGTCCGCCTGCGGCAAGACCAACTTGGCCATGCTGGTGCCGACCATCCCCGGTTGGAAGGTCGAGACCGTCGGCGACGACATCGCCTGGATGCGCCCCGGCCCGGACGGCCGCCTTTACGCCATCAACCCGGAGTCCGGGTTCTTCGGCGTGGCCCCCGGCACGTCCATGAAGACGAACCAGAACGCCATGCTGTCGATGCTGGAGAACACCATCTTCACCAACGTCGCCCTGACCGACGAGGGCGACGTCTGGTGGGAAGGCATGACCGAGGAGCCCCCCGCCCACCTGATCGACTGGCGCGGCAACGACTGGACCCCGGCCTCGGAGACGCCCTCCTCGCACCCGAACTCGCGCTTCACCGCCCCGGCCGCCCAGTGCCCGATCATCGCGCCGGAGTTCAACGACCCGAAGGGCGTGCCGGTCGACATCATCTTGTTCGGCGGCCGGCGGGCCACCAACGTCCCGGTCGTCAACGAGTCGCTGAACTGGGAGCACGGCGTCTTCATCGGCGCCACGGTGTCCTCCGAGCAGACCGCCGCCGCCGAGGGCGCGGTCGGCGCGCTGCGCCGCGACCCCTTCGCCATGCTGCCGTTCTGCGGCTACAACATGGGCGACTACTGGGGCCACTGGCTGCGCATGGGCAAGCTCCTGGGCGACAAGGCCCCGACCATCTTCCAAGTCAACTGGTTCCGCAAGGACGCCGCCGGGAAGTTCCTCTGGCCCGGCTTCGGCGAGAACTCGCGCGTCCTGGCCTGGGCGGTGGCCCGCGTCCTGGGGGACACCGGCTCCGTCAAGACCCCGATCGGCCAGATCCCGCTGCCCGGCCAGTTCGACGTCGAGGGCTTGGACCTGCCGGAAGGCACCTTGGAGCAGTTGTTCGCCATCGACCCGGCCGCCTGGCTGGCCGAGGCCGACCTGACCGAGGAATACTTCGCCCAGTTCGGCGAGCGCCTGCCGGTCGCCTTGGCCCGGCAGTTGGCCGCCCTGCGCGAACGCCTGGCCGCCGCCTGACGGCTTTTGGCCGCATTTGCACGATGCCGTCCGCCCGGGTGGGTGGGCGGCATCGGCTTTGTTTGGGCGGCTTTGGGTTTGGGCCGTCTTGGCGCCGTGACGTGCGCGCGGCCGGGTGGGCGGGCGCCCGGGTGGGCGGCATCGGCCCCACTTCACCGTCGCTGGGCGAGGCGCCTCAAAGCCAAATACCCCCGAAAAAGGGGGGTTTCGGGCAAGCCCGGCAGGAGCTACTGTTGTGCTGAAAGTGTCCGCCGCGGCTGTGCGGCGGATTCCCCACGATTCTTCTCAGCCCCGGAGGAAGGCACATGCGCTCCAATGTCAAGCCCGAATTGTCCACCAGCCCGCCGAGGCGCGGCCGCGCCAAGAAAGCTCTGGCCCTTGGCGGCGCGGTCGCCCTGGTCGCGGCGCTGAGCTTGGGCCCGGCCGCGGTCGGCGCGCCGGCTGGCCTGGACCCGCTGCCGAGGCTGGCCAACGGGGCGGTCGACTTCAGCGGCTTCACGCCGGTCACGGGCTCGGCCGGCGCCCTGTTGGCGACAGACGGGTTCGAGCGCAACGGCGTCGCGTATGGCGTGACCATCAACGTCCCCGGGTCTTGGACCTGCGATAGCTGCAGTTCGGCTCTGTTCGCCAATGCCATCACCAACCTCGCCACTCGCGTCACCCACACATACTCCTTCGACGATGGCGACGCCGAGACCAGTTGCTATTGGCTGACTCAGGCGGGGACCAGG
>JAIROU010000092.1 GCA_031257375.1 Bifidobacteriaceae bacterium | reverse complement strand
GTGGCCGTGAACGAGTAGGTGATCTCCACGGTCTCGCCGACCGCCAGTTCGCCCGTCCAGGCGAGCCGCGCCGTCACCAGGTCCACCGCCGGGGCGGCCTGGGCCTGCGCGCCGATGGTGGCGGCGGCGTCATCGTTGTAGGTCAGGCCGTCCACCAGGTCGCTCAGATCGTCCGCCAGGACCAACGGCCGGTCCGGCCCGAAATCGGCCCCGCCGGTGTTGGTGGCCGTGACCGTGAAGACCACCTGGTCCCCGACCACCAACTCGCCCGCCCCGCCGATCGAGACGGCCTTGTCCAGTTCCAGCCTCGGCAGCCCGAACTCGACCACCGCGCACTGCTCGCCGCTGACCGGGTCGGGGCTGGACCCGCAGGCCGGGGCGACCGGCGGAAGCACGCCCGGGGCCGGTGACCAGGCGACGTTGCGCGCCTGGCCGTCCCCGCCGTCCCCCAGCCGCACGGTGTAGGTCAAGAGCGCCGATTGCCCGGCGGCCAGCGGGCCGGACCAGCCGATCAGCGGGTCGTCGGCGGTGGCCTGGTCGTCAAGCGCGCCGCCGCCCACGTTCACCGAAACGTTCACCAAGTCGGCATCGTCCAAGATTTCCGACAGGTCGTCCCAAACTGTCGCCGGGGCGGCGGCGGTGAAGTCGCCGGGTCCCTGGTTGGTGACGGTGACGGTGTATTTCACCAGGTCGGCCGAGCGGTCGGAGGACTGGTGGGTGGAAGTCTTGGCGATCGTCAGCCGCGGCGTGTTGGCGGCGGCGAGGGAGCAGGGCTCGTCGGTCACCGGGTCGCGGCCGGAAGCCAGGTCCCCCAGATCGCAGGCCGGGATGGGGATGACGCCCGGGTTGTCGACCCAGGCGACGTTCTTGAGGTCGCCGTCGCCGCCGGCCGTGAGACGCACCCGGTAGGTCAGCTCCTTGGACGAGCCCGGCGGCGGCGGCGCCCCCACCCAGGTCAACTGGCCGGCGCCGGGGTCGAAGGCGAAGGCGCCGCCGCCGGTGGTCTGGCCCAGCCAGGCGGCATCGTCCAACAACCCGCGCAAGTCGTCGCCCACGGTGATGGTGGCGGGCGGCCCGGACGACACGCCGGTCACCTCCGGCGTGGTGATCTTGATCGAATAGGTGATCACGTCCCCGACGCGGGAGTTCGGGCTCAGGTTGGAGGTCTTGACGACCTCGTACGGGTCGAGCAGGAAGTCGATGGCGTGGTCCTCCAACTCGCCCTGGACGGCCACGCCGATCGGCTGGTCGACGATGCGCGCGTCGGTGGTGATGCCGATCCGGGCGATGGTGGTCTGGCCGGCCGGTTGCGGCACCGCCCCCGGCGGCACCTGCCAGGCGATCGAGAAGGCGCCGGCGGCCGCGTCGCATTGGACCGGGGCTGGGGCGACCGCCTGGCCGGAGGCCGGGACCGGGCCGCCCATCTCGTTGACCTGGGCGCCGTCCTCGATGGTCTCAAACTTGGAGTTGCGGTTGAAATCGATCCAGCCCCAAACCCGGGCCGGCTCCTCCCCGACCGGTTTGACGGCCTTGTCGCTGCAGACCAAGTCGTTCAAGATGACGCTGCCGCCGCGATAGCCCAGGATGACCTTGGGGACGTTGAGATCCTCGTCGGCCGTGCCATCGCGGTCGTCGCCCAGGGCGTCGGTGCTGTGGAGCGGGGACGGCTCGCCGTCCACCAGGGCGCCGAGACGAACCTCTGGTTGTTCCAAGCTGGCCAACTCGAAGCCGGAGTCATACAGGTCGGTGGTGGTGCCGGGCGCCAACTCGCCCCCGGACCAGGCCGGGAAGGCCAAAACCCCGGCGGCGCCGTAGGAGGCGGGGGCGTCCACCCAGTCGATGATGCTGACCACGCCGACGGCAACGGCCGACTTCGCGCGGCCCTGGAGCTTCACCCGGGCGGCGGTCGAACCCTCCATGAAGCCGACCGCCGTGGGGCCGCCGCCCACCCAGACGCCCGACTTGGCCGGTGTCTCCGTGGACTCGCACTCCTCTTTGTCAGTTGGGTCCATACGCATCATATTGGTGGTCGCATCGACGGTCGCCTTGGTCGAGGACGCGCAGTTGGCGGCGCGGAACCGGTCGATCACCCGCCAGGTCTTGAATCCGGGGCTGAGCGGCGTGGCTTCCAGCCGTTCGCTCCGTTCCGAGCCGGAGGCCTCGGCGTCGGAGACCACCAGGCCCGGCAGGTCGACCGGAATCTTCTGGCCGCCGACCTCCAAGCGCATCTCGCAACTGACGTCGAACTGGACCGTGTCGCCGTTGGTGCTGTTGGCCAGGCCGACCAGCATGGCGTTCTGGGTGTCGGTGCCACCCTGGTTGTAGAGGTTGTCGAAACCGTCCTTCCGCCAGGTGCCGGGGCGATAGACCACCAGGGGGTCTTGGCGAGTCGGAGTGGACGTGATGTTGGAGATCGTGCACGAGGTCACGATGGTGGTGTCGCCTTCGGTGCGTTGGTTGGTCACCGTCCCGGGGCGGATCGCGGCCCCAGCCTCGGACCCCCACTCGAACCAGTCGATCACGCCCTTGAACCGGCCCTCGCCGCCGGTGGCGAACGAGGCCTGGGCCGGCCGGTCGCCGACGACGACCAGCAGCGGCAGGGCGATCACCGCCGCCACCGCCCCGGCCGTCAGCCGCGCCGGCCACCGCCGCCGTCGGCTCGGGGTTGTTCGGGGACGGACCCCCCGCCGGCGCCGACCGCCGCCCGGCCGCCGGCCCATCAAGCTGATCTTGGCCCGGGCCATGATTCTGAGGGCGCCGCCTCCCCCGCTTTCGACCGCGCCCGCCGCCACGGGTGTAATGCCAGAATTCATTTGCCCGGTACCGCCTTCGCTGGTTGAAACCTGCCCCGATTATGGGACCACCAATTCGCCGTATTCGATAAGGGCATTGCGAGTCCCCGAACGCCGCCGTGCCGACCGCACATCCCCCAAACCAACTCAGTCTATTCCCTTCCCACCCCCGCGCCCGGCCGGCTCAGCGCTCGCGTCAGGGCTTAGGCTGGGGCGGTGCCGGAATTGCCAGAGGTCGAGACCGTCCGCCGGGGGCTTCAGCGGCTGGTGGTCGGTCTGCCGGTGCGATCCGTCACCGCCCTCGAGCCGGGCGGCCTGCGCGGCGACCCGTCCCCGCTGATCGGCCGCCGCATCGCCAAGACCTGGCGGCGGGGCAAGGTTCTGGGCCTCGACTTCGAGGACGGCTGGTCGTTGGTTGCCCACCTGAAGATGACCGGCCAGTTGGTCTACCGCGCCGGTCCGGCCGCCGATGCCGCCGGGTCGGCTCCCGATGCCGCCGGTCCGGCCGCCGGGGACGCCGGGCCAGCCGCCGATGCCGCCGATGCCGCCGATGCCGCCGCGTCAGCCGCCGGGGACGCCGCCGGAGACGCGGTCGGGGACATCGCCTGGGGCGGCGGGCACCCGTCCGACTCGCTGATCGGGCCGCTGCCGGACAAGTCCACCAGGGTGATCATCGAATTCGGGCGGGGCCGGCGCTTGTACTTCAACGACCAGCGCAAATTCGGCTGGCTGGCGGCCATGCCGACCATCGCCGCCGGCGCCATCCCGCTGCTGGCCAAAATGGGGCCGGAGCCCTTCGGCCCCGAGGCCTGGCCCGAGTTCCGCCGCCGGGCGCGCCGCCACCGGCGCGCCCCCATCAAAGCCGTGCTGCTGGACCAGTCAGTCATCGCCGGGATCGGCAACATCTACGCCGACGAGGCCCTGTGGGCCGCCCGAGTCCACCCCCAGACAACCGTCGCGGCCATCTCCGACCGCAAGCTCAAACAGATCCTCTCGGCCGCCGCCGCCGTCATGGAGCTCTCGCTCGATCTGGGCGGGTCGACCGACCGCAACTACGTCGACGCCGAGGGCCGGCGCGGCGCCTACCTCGACTTCGCCAAGGTCTTCCGCCGCCAGGGCCAGCCCTGCCCCCGCTGCGGCCGCCCCATCATCAAGACCAGGGTGGCCGGGCGAGGCACCCATCTCTGCCCCCGCTGCCAGCGCCGCCAGACCCCGCCAGCCGCCTGACCGACCGCTCCGGCGCCCGGTCGCGCCCGCCCGCGGCCGTCCGCCGGACCGGACCCCGACCCGCTCCCGCCGGGCCCGGCCGACCCGGCGGCGAGGCGGGACGCCGGACCTGGCCCGGCGGCATCGGACAACCCAAAAGTCAAGGCCTGACCAGCCAAAACAGCGTTAACAAAAGGTTCGGGAAAATCAGTGACAAAGGTCCCCCCAGGCCGATAGGCTGGGTAGTGCCCGACCAAAGCTCAAGCCCTAGGAAAGGTATCCCATGATCAAAGCAGATCTCCAAGAATCCTACGATTTGTACATTGGCGGCGAATGGCGCCCGGCTTCCGACGGCGCCACCTTCGTCTCCACCTGCCCGGCCAACGGCGAGCCGCTGGCCCGCCTGGCCGAGGCCACCAAGGAGGACGTCGACGCCGCGGTCGAGGCCGCCTGGGCGGCCTTCCCGGCCTGGAAGGCGGTCAACCCGGCCGAGCGCGCCGCCATCTTGCTCAAGATCGCGGACATCATCGACGCCAACGCCGAGCACTTGGCCCTGGTCGAGTCGCTCGACAACGGCAAGCCGATCCGCGAGACCACCGCCATCGACATCCCGTTCGCGTCCGACCACTTCCGCTACTTCGCCGGCGCGGTCCGGACCGAGGAGGGCACGGCCGCCCTGCTCGACCAGGTCACGCTGTCGCTGGTGCTGCGCGAGCCGATCGGGGTGGTCGGGCAGATCGTGCCCTGGAACTTCCCGTTCCTGATGGCGGCCTGGAAGCTGGCGCCGGTGCTGGCGGCCGGGTGCTGCACGGTCTTCAAGCCGTCGTCGCTGACGTCGCTGAGCGTCCTCGAGTTGGCCCGGCTGATCGGCGACGTGCTGCCGAAGGGCGTCTTCAACGTCGTCACCGGCAAGGGCTCGCAGTCCGGCCAGGCCATTTTGGACCACAAGGGCTTCCGCAAACTGGCCTTCACCGGCTCGACCGAGATCGGCTGCGCGGTGGCGAACGCCGCCTCCGACCGGCTCATTCCGGCGACTTTGGAATTGGGCGGGAAATCCGCCAACATCTATTTCCCGGACGCCGATTGGGACATGGCGATGGACGGGCTGCAGTTGGGCATTTTGTTCAACCAGGGCCAGGTTTGCTGCGCCGGTTCGCGCGTCTTTGTCCACGAGGACATTTACGACAAGTTCTTGGCCGATGCCGTCGAGGCCTTCAAGAAGATCAAGGTCGGCCTGCCGTGGGAGCCGGACACGCAAATGGGCTCGCAGGTGGACCAGAACCAGCTGGACAAGATTCTGGGCTGGGTCGAGGAGGCCAAGTCCGAGGGCGCCAAGGTGGCGGTGGGCGGCCAGCGGGCGCCCGGCGAGGAACTGGCCAAGGGCGCCTTCATGCAGCCGACGCTGCTGGTCGATGTGACCAATGACATGAAGGTGGCGCAGGAGGAAATCTTCGGCCCGGTCGCCGTCGTCATCAAGTTCAAGACCGAGGAGGAGGTCGTGGCCATGGCCAACGACTCGGTCTACGGGCTCGGCGGGGCGGTTTGGACCAGGGACATCAACCGGGCGATCCGGGTGGCGCGGGCCATCGAGACCGGCCGGGTGTGGATCAACACCTACAACTCGATCCCGGCCGGGGCGCCCTTCGGCGGCTACAAGGCCTCCGGGATCGGCCGCGAGACCCACAAGGTGATCCTCGAGCACTACACCCAGCAGAAGAACATCATGATCAACCTGGCCGAGGCGCCCTCGGGCTTCTATCCGGCCGGTTAAATCTGCGGCGGCGGGCGGCCGCGTCCGGGCTGGGGCGCCCGCGTCGGCCTCCCGCCGCCGTATCATGGGCCGTGGCCCCTCGACGGTCGAGGGGCCGCGGCCCTATTTCCTGTCAGGAGTTCTCCATGCCCAAGGTGACGTACTTCAGCGGCCAGAGCCAGCCGCTGGAGATGCACAAAGTCCGCATTATCCAGAAACTGACCCTGCTGCCGATCGAGGAGCGGCTGGCCGCCGTCGCCAAGGCCGGGTACAACACCTTCCTGCTGGAGAACAAGGACGTCTTCCTCGACATGCTGACGGACAGCGGCGTCAACGCCATGTCGGACCGCCAGCAGGCGGCCATGCTGTTGGCCGATGACGCCTACGCCGGTTCGGCAACCTTCACCCGTCTGCACGCCAAGTTGCGCGAGATTTTCGGGATGGACTATTTCCTGCCCGCCCACCAGGGGCGCGCCGCCGAGCACATCTTGGCCAAGACCTACGTCTGGCCGGGCGCCTTGGTGCCGATGAACTACCACTTCACCACCACCAAGGCGCACATCGTCGAGCAGGGCGGCGAGGTCCTGGAACTGATCACCCCGGCCGGGTTGTCGGTCGACGCGCCCGGGGACTTCAAGGGCAATTTCGACGTCGCGGCGCTCGATCGCCTGGTGGCCGAGCGCGGCGCCGATTCGATCGCCTTTGTCCGGGTCGAGGCCGGGACCAACCTGATCGGCGGGCAGCCGTTCTCCTTGGAGAACCTGCGCCAGGTGCGCGCGGCCTGCACCCGGCACGGGTTGATCTTGGTCATGGACGCCTCGCTGCTGGCCGACAACTTGCACTTCATCAAGCAGCGCGAGCCGGCCGCCGCGCACCTGTCGATCCGGCAGATCACCCGCGCCATGGCCGACGCCTGCGACATCGTCTACTTCTCGGCCCGCAAACTGGGCTTCGGCCGCGGCGGCGGCATTTGCATCCGCGACCAGGCGATTTACAAGAAGATGCGCGGCTTGGTGCCGATGTACGAGGGCTTCTTGACCTACGGCGGCATGTCCGTTCGCGAGATGGAGGCCATCGCCGTTGGCTTGGACGAGACCATGGACGAGGACATGATCAACCAAGGGCCGCAGTTCATCGAGCACATGGTCCAAGAGCTGGACGGCCACGGCGTGCCGGTCGTCAAGCCGGCCGGCGGCCTGGGCGCCCACGTCGACGCCATGCGTTTCCTCGACCACGTCCCGCAGACCGAGTACCCGGCGGCGGCCCTGGCCGGGGCGGTCTACCTGGCCTCCGGCGTGCGCGGCATGGAGCGCGGCACCATGTCCGAGCAGCGCAACCCGGACGGCTCCGAGCCGCTGGCCCACATGGAACTGGTCCGCCTGGCCGTCCCGCGCCGGGTCTTCACCCTCTCGCAGGTGTCTTACGCCATCGACCGCCTGCGCTGGCTGCACGCCAACCGGCGGCTGGTCGGCGGCCTGCGCTGGGTCGAGGAGCCGGAGATCCTGCGCTTCTTCTACGGCCGCCTGGAGCCGATCGGCGACTGGGCGCAAGAACTGGTCGCCAAGTTCCGCTCCGACTTCGGCGACTCGCTTTAGCGCCCCCGCCCGGAACCCCACCAAACACACGGCGCCTGGCCACCAACAGCGTCAGGCCCGGCGGCGTCAGGGCCGGGCCGGCTTGGGGCTTTACATTCGCGAACGCCCTGCCCGGCTGTGGCCTAGCCTGTCGGTGTCATCAATCCCGACTGGCTCTGCCCCGGAGGCTAGCAATGCGCGTGCACACACGGTCCGATCACCAATTCGGCGGCGTCGTGGGCACCATGCGAATGTGCGGATAAGGCAGTTCCCCGCTAGCCGTGGTCAATAGCCACGACTCGCGGCCCGTGCCCGCGAGCGGCAGCCGAAGGCTGACCAGCGGAAACTCCCCACTTACGGCGTGGCCCCAGGAAGGCAAGCAGAGTTTTGGGCTTCGCCGGATCGGCGCGGCGGCGGTCGCACCAATCCCAAGCGCCGGGCTTTGAATCGCGCCCGGCCCGCAGACATTCAGCAGTTTTCAGTTTTCCCGAAAGCTCCAGATCGGAAAGGTCTTACTATCATGCCCATCAACTCACTTCCCCGCCGCACGGCCGCCCTGGTCGCGGCCCTGGCCCTGGTCATCCCGGCGGCGGCCTGCAACTCCGGCGACTCGCCGGGCGGCAACAGTTCAAACGGCTCGCAAGGCACGGACGCCGCCGTCTACAACCCGGTCAGCTCGTCCGGCACCCCGCCGGGCGGGCCGCTGATCCCAACCGACTCCGAAGAAGCCGGGCGCAAGACGATCATCTGGCTGATCTTCGACGGCCTGGTGCGGGTCGACACGGAGAACAAGGTTGTCAACGAAGTGGCCGAATCGATCACCACCGATGACGCCAAGACCTGGACCATCAAGCTCAAGGAAGGCCAGAAGTTCGCCAACAGCGAGCCGGTCACAGCCGACAGCTTCATCAACGCCTGGACCTGGGGGGCGAACATCGACAACGCCCAGATCGCGACCGGCGACCTGGCGGTCATCAAGGGCTACGACAAGCTCCACCCGTCCGAGGCCGGGGCCAGCCCGACCGCCACCGAGTTCGAAGGCCTGACCAAGGTTGACGACCTCACTTTCACGGTCGAATTGACCGACGTCTACTCATCTTTCACCAACCTGCTGACCTCGACCGTCTTCTCGCCCCTGCCGCAGGCCTTCTTTGACGACTACGACGCCTGGGTCAAGAACCCGATCGGCAACGGGCCGTACCAGCTGCAAAAGGAAGTCGACGAGTCGGACGGCGCCTACCTGGAGGTCAACCCGAACTACACCGGCACCCGGGCGCCCGAGAACACCGGCGTCTACATCCGCTTCTACACCAATCCCGACGCCATCTACCAAGACGTGCTGGCCGACAACCTCGACATCGGCTCGGCCTCCGGCGCCGGCCTGCTGACGGCGGCCCAGGACTTCGGCGATCGTTTCATCACCGGCCCCGGCGGCCCCAACCAAACCCTGACCTTCCCGCTCTACGACGAGTTCTGGGGCTCGGCCGACGGCCTGAAGGTCCGCCAGGCCATCTCCCTGGCGATCGACCGCGAGGAGATCATCGCCCAGGTCTTCAACGGCCTGGCCGCCCCGGCCCGCGAGTTCACCCAAGAGGGCCTGCACGGCTGGGACGGCAACCTGCCCGGCTCGGAGATTCTCGACTTCGACCCGGACAAGGCCAAGCAACTGCTCGAGGAGGCCGGCGGCTATCCGCGCGACGAGTTGCCGATCTATTACAACGCCGATGGCGCGCACAAGGAGTGGGTCGAGGCGGTCGCCAACCAGCTGCGGGCCAACCTCGGCCTGAACGCCGTGCCGGCGCCGATCACCACCTTCCCCGAGTTCTTGGAGAAGCGCGACCTAGAAGAGTTCACCGGCCCGTGGCGGGCCTCGGAGATCCCCTTCAACCCGGGCCTGGACGACATCTTGCGGAACGTCTATTCGCGCGCCGGCTCGTCCAGCTCCGGCTCCGGCTTCGAGTCCGAGGAGTTCGAGGAACTGCTCGCCGCAGGCCGCGCCCAGACTTCGATTGACGAGGCCAACGCCTATTTCAACGAGGCCCAAGAGGTTCTCCTGCGCGAGTTGCCAGCCATCCCGCTGTGGTACACCTACCGGACCCAGATCCATTCGACCAAAGTCTCCAACGTCCAAACCGCCGCCTTCGGCTCGACCACCTACCTGATCCACAAGGAGGACTCCTGATGGCGCCAGAACCTTCCGGCCAACCGGCGGCGGCTCAGCCGTCGCCGGTCCCGGCCGGGGCGGCCGACCCGAACGCCGCCCGGCGCTTGGAGCCGGCGCGGACCAGCCACGTCCTGGCCACCGACCAGGGCGACGTCCACTACCTCGCCACCGCCGGGTACCTGGACCTGACCTTGGAGAACATCGGCGGCGACCTGGCCGCCGAGCCGACCACCAAGGCGCGGGTCTTCCTGACCGAGTACACGGTCCCGCCGCCCGGCGCCGCTCCCAGCGCCCAGTCGCCCAATGCCGCCGCCAACGTT
>JAIROU010000085.1 GCA_031257375.1 Bifidobacteriaceae bacterium | reverse complement strand
TTTGCCATCCCTGATCGGCGGGTCGATTTCGGTGGCGGTGGTTTGGAAGGCCATGTTCGTAGACCACGGCGTGGTCGCGCAAATCGGCGAACTGTTCGGAGGAGACGGCACCGGCTGGGTCGGCAACCCATCGCTCACCCTGCCGATGCTGATTTTGTTGACGGTCTGGCAGTTTGGCGCCCCAATGGTGATTTTCTTAGCCGGACTCAAACAGATCCCGGCGGAGTTGTATGAGGCGTCGATGGTGGATGGGGCTGGAGCCTTTCGGAAGTTCTTCTCCATCACCCTGCCGATGATGTCGCCGGTGCTGTTCTTCAACCTCCTGCTCGAGACAATCCACGCCTTCCAGATCTTCAACTCCGCGTTCATCATCTCGAACGGCACCGGCGGACCGGCCCGCTCCACGCTGTTCTACACGCTTTATCTGTATTTCAAGGGTTTCCGCGATTTCGAGATGGGCTACGCCTCAGCTTTGGCGTGGGTGCTGGTGGTGGTGATCGGCGCTGTGACCGCGATACTCTTCAGGACCTCGAACGCCTGGGTCCACTACTCAGGAGACGCCCGATGATCAAACATGTGACCGCCGATGCCGCGGTCGACGGCCAGGAGGTCCGCCCGCCATCTGGGCGCCCCAGTTTCGCAGAGCGCTCGTCGCGGCTGCGCGTTAGCGCGAAACGGCGGGGCGTAGTGCGATCGGTGCTGTTCCACGCCGTGTCAATGATGGTGGCCGTGGTCTTGCTGTACCCCGCCTTGTGGATGGTCTTCTCGTCCCTCAAGCCGAATCATGAGATCATCGGGAATCCGTCTCTGTTTTCGGAGAACGCTTCGCTGGATAACTTCGGGAACGCCCTCAAGGGCATCGCTGGCAACACCTTCTGGGCGTTCTTCACCAACTCTCTGATAGTTGCTTGCTTGTCCGTGGTCGGTGTGACGATGTCGTGTTCGTTGGCCGCCTACGCCTTCTCGCGAATCAAGTTTCCGGGCCGGAACGTGTTTTTCGTATGCATGATCGGCACCTTGCTGCTCCCTTTCCATGTGGTGATAATCCCCCAGTACATTGTTTTCAACACAGTTGGCTTGGTCGGAGGCAAGACCTACGCCTCTTTCATCCCATTGCTGATCGGAAAGTTTCTGGCCGCCGACGCCTTCTTCGTCTTCTTGATGGTGCAATTCATGCGCGGCCTGCCCAATGACCTGGACGAGGCGGCCCGCATAGACGGGGCCGGCCATCCTCGGATCTTCTTCTCCATAATGCTGCCCTTGATGAAGCCGGCGCTGGTGACCAGCTCGATTTTCGCGTTCATCTGGGCCTGGAACGACTTTTTCGCGCCGCTGATCTATCTCAACTCGCCGCAGCGATACACCTTGATGGTGGCGCTGCGGCTGTACGTTGATCCGACGTCGGGATCGGATTACGGCACCCAGATGGCCATGGCCGTGCTGGCGCTGGTTCCCGTGCTGCTGTTCTTCCTCGCTTTCCAGCGCCAGATTGTGGGCGGGATCGCCACTTCAGGCCTGAAAGGCTAGCCGCCGGTGCGGTCTGACCGGCGGCGAGGGGCCGATGCGGGCGGGCGTCAGGGCGTGTTGCTCGGAGGCGGCGCTTTTGGCCTGTTTGGAGAAATGCTGGTCGTCTGCCTGGCGGTGGCGGTGCTGTGCGTGCCGGTGGTCACGGCCTTGGCCGCCTTTGCCGCCGGCTGTCGGCATCTCAACCGGTTCATCGACCATGAGGCGACTTCGTTGCCCCTGCTGGCGCGGGACTTCTGGCTGGCCTGGACCCAGGGGTGGGGTTGGGCTTGGTCGGCCGGGGCTTCGGTGCTGGTGCTGGTGGGGGCAGCCGATTTGGCGCTGCTCCTCAACCAGGCGCCGGGTTTTCGCCCGCCCGGGGGCGCCTTGGCGGCGGCGCTGACCGCTGCGGTGGTGGTGCTGGTGCTGGTGGTGATGATGTGGGCGGCCGCCGTCTGGGAGCCCGGCTCAAGGTGGCGCGAGGTGGCGGCGGTGGCGGCCAGGCAGGCGCTAGTCGACTGGCCCGGCTCGGGGCTGGTGGCGACCGGGTTGTTGGTCAGCGCAGTGCTGGTGTGGATGCTGCCCGTGTTGGTGATCTTGGGCCCGGGCCTGTGGTGTTTTGCGGTCGTGGCGACTGATCGGCGCGACCGGCGGACCGGTCAAGACGGGCACAGCTAACGGCGCCGCGTCGCTGGTCGCAGGAACGGGAGACCGTCACCCAGCTCTTAGAGTTGTCACTGCCTGGCCAGCCCGGAGTCCCATTGCCAGTGCGGCAGCCAGCGGGGGTGGTGCTGGGCCAGCCACCCATTTTCGGCCCAATGCTTTGGCTCAGAGCCTCGTCACGGTCACGGCCCGAGCAGGGCCAGGGGGACCACCGCGATTCCGTCAGGTCGGCGGTAGGCGGCGCGGCCGGTCGTTATGATCACGGCGGCGGCCAGGCGGTCGCCGATTCTGCCGCGCAGCCAGCGCAGGCTGGCCCCTTCCTGGGGGCTTGGGGTGGCCGCGAGTTTGACTTCGAAGGCCGCCACTCGGCCGCCGGTCCCTTCGACCACTAGGTCGACCTCGTGGCGGCCGTGCTTTTCGCGCAGATGGTAGGTGGCGGCCTCGGCGGCCTGGGCGCAGGGCTTGACGCACAAGGTGGCCAGCGACTCGAACAGCCGCCCCAGGGCTGTCCGGCCCGCCGCCACCGGGCTCGCGCCGCCGCGCCCCTCCAGCAGTGTTCGCTCGTCGAGGCGCAGCAAGCGGGCGGCCAGGGCCGGGTCCGCCAATTGGTGTTTGGCCGCTTGGCCGATGTTGCGACAAGAACGACTCCTGCGGCAGCCAGGCCGGGGTCGGGTCGAGTAGCCACAGCCCGTCGAGCGCGTCCCGATAAGCCACAGTCGTCTTGGCGCTCGGCTTGTCGCCCTGATTTGGCGTCGCCGCGTCGAGGATCTCGCTGTACTTGGCGGTCGTCGACGATGCCGCCGCGTAGCCGGCCAGCCAGGCCCGCAACGCGCCGGGGCGGCGCACGGGGTAGCCCTGGTCCGGGAAGTCCCTTTGGACTATTCCGTCTATGTAGCTGTCGAGAAGGGCGCGGATCAGTCTGGCCGATCCCGCCGACCGGACGCCCGGCAGCCCCGAGGCGATGATCTCCCGGGCATAGGTGGTCAGGTCCACGTCGGTCTGGCCGCGGACATCGTCATCTCCGTGAAGCAGTCCTGCCAGGCTGACGCTGGGGGCGCCGACGCCCCGTTCGGCCAATGTCATGGGGCGCATCCGAACGCCGACGATCCGGCCCGCCCCCGAATGCGGCGCCGCGCCTCGCGGGGCGGAGCTCCCGGTCAGCAGGAAGCGGCCGGCTGGCGCGCCGTCGTCGACCCGCCGCCGCAACCAATCCCAGACTTGCGGGAGCCGCTGCCACTCGTCCACCAGAAGCGGGCTAGACCTCGCCCCCATTCCCAGAACTGCAATACTTCCCTTCCAGGCCACATTCCACTTCCCTTCTAGGCCACATTCTGCTTGCCCTTCGGGGCATGCCCCACCTTCCTGGCGGGCGAGCTAGCGCGCCTGGGCCTTGTGCGCCGGGACGTGGGCGGCGGGCCGGGCCGACGGCATCGGGCAACTCCGCGGGCCGTTGACTGCCAAGCCGGGCCCGCCCGGCCACGGTGACCGGGCGGCACAGGGCGGCGGCGCCTCTACGGGCGGGCGGCGAAGCGGTCGAGCAGGGTGGTGTTGCCGGAGACTATGAGGAGGTCTTGGGGCGAGACGCGGGTCTCGTCGGTGGCGTATTCGAACTCCTGGCCGGGGGATTTGACGCCGATCACGGTGACGCCGTACTTCTTCAGGACCTGGGACTGGCCCAGGGTGAAGCCGATCATCTCCTTGGGCGGGTGCATTTTGACGATTGTGAACCCGTCCTCGAACTCGATGTAGTCGAGCAGGCGGCCGGAGACCAGGTGGGCGACGCGCTCGCCGGCGTCCGCCTCCGGCAAGATGACCTGGTTGGCGCCGATCCGCCTGAGTATGCGGGCGTGCTCGGAGGAGGTCGCCTTCGCCCAGACCTGGCTCAGGCCCAGGTCGACCAGGTTGGAGGTGATCAGGACGGAGGCCTCCAAGGCGGTCCCGACTCCGACCACGGCGATGGGGAAGTCGCGGGCGCCGAGCTGCTCGAGGGCTTCCGGGTCGGCGCAGTCGGCCTCGATCAGCGGCAGGCGGCCGGACCAGCGGCGGATGACCTCGGGGTCCTTTTCGACCGCCAAGACCTCGCGGCCGAGCCGGTCCACGGTCAAGGCCAGGCGCGAGCCGAACCGGCCCATGCCGATGACCAGCACGGCGCCATCGGTCGGCAGGGGGGCGTCGGGTGAGGCGGAGGTCCGTCGGTGCTCCATGTGGGTGTCCTTTCCTGTGTTCTTGACGGCGGGGGGCGTGTGGCGGCGGCCACCGGCGGCGCCCGGCGCGGCGGTGTTGGCTCAGCCGACGATCGGCCGCTCCTGGGGCAGGCGGATGACGCGGCGCCGGTTGGTCATGGCGACCGATGTGGCGATCGTCATGGT
>JAIROU010000076.1 GCA_031257375.1 Bifidobacteriaceae bacterium | reverse complement strand
TGGCCAGGCCGTCGAACCGCTCCAACAGGCGCAGCAGCACCTTGACGGCCACGCTGTAGGGCAGGTTTGCGACCAGGGCGGTTGGCGGGGGGCCGGGCAGGGCGTCGAGCTTGAGGGCGTCGGCCCGCACCACGTTCAGACGGCCCGCCACCAAGCTGGCGCCCGATGCCGCCGGGCCCCTGCCCGATGCCGCCCGGCCAGTCCCGCCCGCCAGCGCCCCGCCGCCCGCAGCGCCGATATCCGAAGCCGGACCAGCGCCCGATGCCGCCCGGCCAGTCCCCGGCGCCGGCGCGCCAGCGTCCGGCGGCTCCCAGCCAACCGCCGCCAGGCGGGCGGCCACCGTCCGGGGCAGGGCGTCCGCCAGCGCGGGATCGATCTCCACGGCGGTGACGTCGGCGCCGACCTCAAGCAGGCCCAGGGTCAACGACCCGAGGCCGGGGCCGACCTCGAGCACGCGCTGGCCGGGAGTCAGCTGGGCGGCCGCCACGATCCGGCGGATCTGGGACGGGTCGACCACGAAGTGCTGGCCCAGCGCCTTGCTGGGGTTCAAGCCAAGCTGGCTGACCAGGGAGCGGACGTCGGTCGGCGTCAGCAGCGCCGAAGGCCGGCTCTTGGGCCGCCTGAGGTGACCGGCTGGGGCGCCGGCTGCGGCTGGGGGGCCGGGCGCGGCATCGGGCGCGGCGGTGGCTTGGGCGGCTGGGGCGCCGGGCACGGCATCGGGCGCGTCAACGGCTTGGGCGCCCGGCGCCCGGCCTGTTCCGGCGCCGCGGCCGGCGGCCGGTCTTGTGCTCAGTACCAGCCCTTAGACTGGAACGCCCCCCAGGCCCCGCAAGGCGTGCTGTAGCGGCCGGAGATGTAGCCCAAGCCCCACTTGATCTGCGTCGCCGGGTTGGTCTGCCAGTCGCTCCCGGCCGAGGCCATCTTCGAGCCCGGCAGCGCCTGCGGGATGCCGTAGGCGCCGGACGACCGGTTGGCGGCGTTGACCCGCCAGCCCGATTCGCGGTTCCACAGCGAGACCAGGCAGGCGAACTGGTCGTCGCCCCAGCCGTAGGAGTCGAGCATCATTTGTTTGGCGATGCCCTGGGCGCTGCCCGGATCGACGTCGATGTTGACTTCGGGCGCCACCGGGGCGGTCTTGGTGCCGATCAGCACCACCTGGGTGACCGGCTGGGCGGTCACCGCCTCGAGCACCTTCTCGCGCGAGACCTCGACGCCGCCGGCGGTCTTGGTCCGGTAGGTGATCACCCGCTGACCGGCCACCCCGGGCGTCTCGATCTTCTTGGCGCCCTTGGCCAGGGTGGGATCCTCTTTCTCGACGGTCTCGAACGGGATGGCGACCACCTCGGTGCCGCTGGCGGTGATGGCGCGCTCGATCACGATCTGCTGGCCGGGCTCGGGGATCTCGTCCAGGCCCGGACTGACCTGGTCGTGCTCGCCCAGGATGACGCCCAGTTCGACCAGCACTTGGCGGACCGAGGGGGCGTTGGAGTAGGTGTCCATGACCACGCCGTCGACGGTCACCGACAGGGCCTTGGGCGTCGAGACGTCGACCGCCCCGACCAGCCGCTCGATGGCCGCCCGCCGCGAGACCGACAACTGCGCCTCGTCCGATCGCACGCCCAGGTCGGCCAACACTTCATCGACGGTGGCGGCGGTGGTCCAGACGGTCCTCGGCTGGCCGTCGATGACCAGGTCCATCTGGCGGGCGGTCCGGATCACGATCTGCCCGGACCGGGGGACGGGCGCTTCGAGCGCCGGGGCCACCAGGTCGCGCTCGGTGTAGGCGATGTGCTCCTGGGCCAACACGCCCTCGACGGAACCGGCGAAGGTGGTGACTTCGCGGCTGGCGCCGTCGACGGTGATGGTGACGGTCTTGTGGGCGGCGCTGAAACCGGCGATGCCGGCCGCCGCGGCGGCCACGACCGCCAGCCGGGCGGCCATTTTGGCGCCGCGTCCGCGGCGGGCGGCGCGCAACGCCCGGTTCTGGCGGGCCAGGCTGCGGCGGTTCGGCGCGGCGTGGCCGCTAGGATGTGCCATCGACAAAATCTGCTGCTCCCGGGAAGGCTGGGTGAGTCGGTCGAATTCGACCATAACGGATTTATCACGATAACGCGACCCGCTTTACTCCTGCCGGGCGGTTTTCAGTAGTTGCCGCCGCCGGGTGTTCACAAAACCTTCACCAATCGCCGTAGACGCGGGTGGTGTTCTCCTGAATCTGGCGGCAAGCCTCCGGCAAGCTCAGATTCATCTGTTCGGCCAGGACGGCCATGGTTAATGGGATCAGGTAAGGCGAATTCGGGCGGCCCCGGAAAGGCTCTGGCGCCAGATATGGGGCATCGGTTTCCACCAACACCAACTCCGGCGGCAGTTCGCTGACAGCGGCACGCAGCTCGGCGTTCGCCTTGAAGGTGACGGTGCCGGCGAACGAGCAGTACCAGCCATGGCCAGCCGCCGCCGCGGCCAGTTCGCGATCGCCGGAGAAGCAGTGCAGCACGGTCCGCTCCGGGGCGCCGACACGTTCCAGGGTCCCGATGACGTCGGCGTGGGCGTCGCGGTCATGGATCTGCAGGGCCAGGCCGAGTTCCTTGGCCAGGGCGATGTGGTCTTGGAAGGCGGCCAGTTGGGCGGGCCGACCGTCCGGCCCGGTGCGGAAGTAGTCGAGCCCGGTCTCGCCCACGGCCCGGATCCGGTCGGTCGACTTGGCCAGGTCCGCTATCTCGGCCATGGCGTCGGCGTAGGAGCCGGCGGCGGCCAGGCGGGCGGCATCGTTCGGGTGGATGGCGATGGCGCCTATGACGCTCGGGTGGCCGACCGCCACCTGGGCCGTCCAGCGGGCCGACTCCAGGTCGCAGCCGCATTGGACAATCCGGCTGACGCCGACCGCGCGGGCGGCCGCGACATGCTGGTCCAAGTCGAGCGGCTGGTCCGGGAAGCGCTGGGACGGCTCGATGTGGGTGTGATTGTCCGTCACCGGCCCCGGAAGCGCCGCCGGCGCCGGCGGATAACTGCGGTCTCGCGCCATGCCGCACCAGCCTAACCAAGCCCGGCGCCGCGGGCGGCATCGGGCGTCTTGTGGTCGGGGCGGGCGGTCGGTCT
>JAIROU010000044.1 GCA_031257375.1 Bifidobacteriaceae bacterium | reverse complement strand
CCGGCGATCCGCACATGGGGCGGCGGTCGGGGCCAGCCGCCAAGCCGCCGGCGGCCTTGGGAGCGGTCCTGGCGGCGGCCCTGGCGCCCGCCCCGGCGGACCGCTACACCAGCATGGCCGAGTTCTCAGCCGCGCTGTCAGTCATCTTGATCGGAGGCCGCCCGCCGGGCCTGGCGGCGGACCACATGGGTCCCACGCCGCCCGCGTCCCGGCCGGGGCCTGATGCTGACCGGCCCGCATCTGTCCTGGACGGCCCGTCCTCAGCCGAGCCGGTGGCGGGGTCAGCCGGAGCGGCGGACGACCAGGTCCCGGCCGTTGGTCCGGCGCGTCGGGCAGTGGCCCCCGAACTCTGCTCGCCTCCGGCCCGCGCGCTCCCCGCGCCGGCCGCCCCCGGCCCTCTGGTTTCAGCGCCCGCGCCGGGGCCGATCGGGTCGGCGCCGCCGTCGGTGACCTGGCCGGAGGCGCCGCGGGTCGGCCCGCCTCGGAGCTCGCGGGGGTCCGCCCGGCCGACCCCCGCCCGTCCTGGCGCCGGGCGGCCGGGCAGGCAGGCGGCATCGTCCACCAAAACCTTGGCGCGCACGGGGCGATCGACGGGCGCAGACGCGGCGCCGCGTCGCCCCGGCCCACTGGCGGTGCTGGCGGCCGTCCTGGTGGTGCTGGTGGTCGGGGCGGCAATCTGGTGGCCGGGGTCGGCCGACCTGCGC
Source organism: Bifidobacteriaceae bacterium (assembly GCA_031257375.1). Taxonomy (GTDB): domain Bacteria; phylum Actinomycetota; class Actinomycetes; order Actinomycetales; family WQXJ01; genus JAIRTF01. Next base: position 5,269 of record JAIROU010000044.1, on the reverse strand, counting down.
GAGCCGGTCGGCGGGCCGAAGACCGCCGAGGCGACCGGCGCGGCCATCCTGCCCGACGCCCCGCTGCCGGCGCTGGAAGGCGGGACGGTGACGGTCGACGGGCTGGGCGACCCGTTGTTCGCCTGGACCAACGCCTCGCCCCAGCCGGGCGACCAGTACCGCTGGTGGCTGCTGGCGACGCCCGACCAAACCCACCTGACCGGCGACGCCCAAGCGGCCGTGCCGCGGCGCGAGTTCGGCGGCGGCCCGGTCTGCGTCGAGGTCAGGCTGATCCGCGACGAGCAGACCTCGCCGCGCGCCCTGCGGATCTGCGAGTGCTCATGAGGGCGGGCGGAACCGGGACCTGGATTGGGCGGCTGGCCTGGGTGGCGGTCCCGGCCCTGGTGATCGGCCTGGCCTTGACGCGGCCCGGCTATCCGGTGGCGGCGGTCGAGTTGGGCGACGGTTCGGTCTGGGTCACCACCTGGTCCGGCGGCGAGCCCAAGGCCGCCCGCTACAACGCCCTGATCGAGGAGCTGACCGGCGGCTTCACGCTCGACCCGGCGGACGGGCCGATCGACGTGGCGCAGTCCGGCTGGAATGTGGCGGTCGCCCAGGCGGCTGGCTTCCGGACGGTCGAGATGGCCGCCTTGAAGCTCAGCCAGCCGACCGCCTACCCCAGGGCGGGCGCCCCATCGGGGACGGCCGGAGGCGTCGCCGTCGGCGGCGATTCCGCCCTGGTCGTGAACGTCGACTCGACCCGGGGCTGGCTGCGCCCGATCGGCCAAGTCGGCCGCCTTGACACGGCCGCCGAGAAACCCGACCTGGAGGTCGACCGGGGCCGGATGGTGATGGCCCCGGACGGGGACGTTTTCGCGGTCGATTGGCGGGGCCAGGTCACAAAAGCCTGGCTCGACCCAAGCGGGTCCAGCGGGTCTGGCGGGTCTGGCGGGTCCAGCGGGTCTGGCGGGTCCAGCGGGGACGCCGGGGGCGGCGACGCCGGCCAGGTCCGCCGGGAACAACTCGACCCGATCGAGTTGCCGCCGGGCCAGATCGGGGCCGTCACAGCCGTCGGCGACCGGGTGTACGCGCTGGTCGGGACCACCTTGGCGTGGCACGGCGGCAGCCTCGACCTGGGCGCCAGCGGGGACGCCGGATCACTGGCGCTGCAAACCCCCTCGGTCGGCGCCGACCACGTCGCGGCGGCCTCCCCGCAGGCGCTGCTGCTGATAGACCGCCAGGGCCGGATCGCCGAATGGCCGACCGGCAGCAGCGGGCGACCGGCCCAGCCGGCGGCGCTCGGCGGCTGCGTCCACGCCGCCTGGGCGGCCAGCCCGGACGGCGGCGACAACTACATCCACAGTTGCGGCGGCGCCAAGACGGCCGCCCGCGCGCTCGCCGGGATCGACCAGGACTCGGAACTCGTCTTCCGGGTGAACCGGCAGGTGGTGGTCCTGAACGAGGTCCAAGACGGCCGCCTGTGGATGCCGGCCCGGGACAGCCAGGTCCGCGACGCCCTGAACTGGGACCGGATCGACCCGCGCCCGGCCGACCAGGCCGAGCCCGACCAGGCCGCGGCCGGCCAGCGGCAACTCGACTGCGACGACAAGACCGCCAAGCCGACCGCCCAAGACGACTCCTACGGGGCGCGCCCGGGCGCCAGCGTGGTCCTGGCGGTGCTCGCCAACGACTCCGCGACCGGCTGCGGGGCGCTCGGAGTCGACCGCGTCGACGGGCTCGACCCGGCCCAGGGGACCGCCGAACCGGTCCTGTCCGGCCGGGCCGTCCAGTTCCGCCCGGCCGCCGGGGCCGCGTCGGCCAGTTTCACGTACACCCTCTCGGACGCCAACGGCCAGACCAGTTCGGCCCGCGTGTCCGTCGAGGTCCAGGACGGCGCCAACCGGCCGCCGTCCGCCCCGGCCGGCCCGCTCAGCCTGGCGGCCGAACTGGGGGCGCCGGCCGTCTACCACGCCTTGGCCGGCTTCGCCGACCCCGACGGGGACGCCGTCGTGCTGACCGGCGCCACCACCGACGACCCGGCCCTGCGGGTGTCCTTCCAGCCCGGCGGGACGGTGACGGTCAAGGACGAGGGCGGCCGACCGCGCGCCGCCACGGTTTGGCTGACCGCCGCCGACGCGCTCGGCGCCGGCGCCGAGCCGGCGCCGTTGACCGTCGATTTGCGCGAGCCGGGCACGTTGGCGCCAGCCGCCGATGCCGTCAAAGCTGACGGCCTGACCGGCCAGACCGTCTCGCTCGACTTGCGCGAATCGCTCAGGACCGCCCACGCCGCCCAGCCGGTCTTCACCTTGGACGGCCCCAGCGACCCCCTGACCGATGCCGCCGTCGACCCCGCCACCGGTCGGCTGACCTTCCGGGCGGCGGCCGCCAACACCTATTTGCTGGCGGTGACCGTCGCCGCCGGCGCAAACACCGCCCAACTGTCGGTCCGGATCGACGTCAAAGACGCCGGCCGGCCGGTCCTGGTGGCGGTCCAGGACACCGCCCACGTCCGTCCCGGGCGGCCGATTCTGATCGACCCGTTGGCCAACGACCTGGTCGAGGGCGGCCTGGCGGTGCTGCGGGATTTCGAGGTATCGCCCGGCGCCGGGGTCGAGGCGGCGCCGGTGGGGCACCAATTCCTCGAGCTCTCATCGACCGGCGGCCCCGCCGGCGGCACTGGCGTCGGGGAGATTTCCTATACCGTCGCGGTCGGGGACCTGACCGCCGAGGGGGTGATCCGGGTGGTCCACGTCGAGGCCGGGGTGAACCAGGATCCGGTCGTCTGGCCCGCCGCCTTGAAGGTGCGGGCGGGCGGGGTGGTCACCATCCCGGCCCTGGAGCGGGCCTTCGACCCGGACGGCGACAGCTTGTCGATCGTGACCGCCGGGCCGATCGAGCCGAGCCCCGGCTGCGGCGCCGTCTACGCCTCCGGCCGGTCGGTCCGCTACCAGGCCCCGGCCGGTCCCTGCCCGGGTCCGGTGACCGTTTCGGTGCCGGTGGCCGATGACGCCGGCGGCTCGGCTTTGGGCGTTTTCACGATCGAGGTCCATGAATCCCAGGGCGCCTCGAAAACCCCGCCCGAGCCGCGCGACTTGACCGCGCGGGTGCTGCGCGGCGAGGAGGTCGAGATCCCGGTGCCGCTGACCGGGATCGACGTTGACGGCGACGGCGTCTCCCTCCAGCAGGGGCTCGACAGCCAGCCCCGGTTCGGCGCCGTCACCGAGGTGGGGCCCGACTACATCAAATACCGGGCCGCGCCGGACCAGCCCCTCGGTGACGTGGTGTTCACCTACGCGGTCGAGGATTGGGCGGCCAACCGGGCGACCGCCCAGGTCACAGTCGGCGTGGCGGCGCCGGCGGAGGGCGGCGGCGGGGTGGTGGCCAGGGACGACAAAGCCTCCGCCCGGCCCGGCCGGGTCCTGGAGATCCCGGTCCTGGCCAACGACGTCGACCTGTCCGGCCGAGGCGGGCTGACCTTCTGCGCCGACCAAGCGCCTGAGGTGTCCAGCCCGGCGCTGGGCGTCGAGGTCAACCGCTCGTCAAACCGCCTGGTGGTCGCCCTGCCGGTCGAGGCGGGCCAGCACCAGGTGGTCTACCACGCCTGCGGCGCCTCCGGCAACCGCGACTCGGCCTCGGTCAACCTGACCGTCGACCCGTCCGCCCCGGCGGCCGCGCCCAGGGCCAAGGACATCGTCTCGCCGCCGCAGGAGACCATCGACAAGGTCTCGGTCGACATCGACGTCGGCCGTTGGGCCTACAACCCGTCCGGGCCGACCAGCGACCTGGAGTTGTTCTTGCCGGAGTCCTCGGCCGCCCACGCGACCTTGAAGAACGCCGCCGAGGTCACCGTCAACCTGCGCGACGAACTGCCGACCATCGTCTTCTACGGCCTGCGCAACACATCGCCCGAGGCGGCTGGTGCGACCGCCTACGGCTCGATCACCGTCCCGCCCATATCGCGGCCGCCCTATCCGCGACCGAACCTCGGCCCCGTCCGGGTCGAGGCCGGGCAGTCGGTCGTCATCGACCTGGACGAGTTCGTGGCTGTGGCCCGCGGCCGCGAGGGCGCCTTCTTGGACGGCATCGGCGGCGCGCCCGGCGGCCTGGCGGCGGCCCACGGCGCGGTCGCGGCCGCCAAGGACGGCCGCGCCATCGCCTACGCCGCCGACCAAGGCCACGTCGGGGCCGACCGGATCGAGTTCTCCGTCGTGGACACGGCCGACCCGGCCGACCAGTCGGCCAAACGCTCGAAGCTGTGGGTGGACGTAGTCGTGGCGCCGTCCGGCCGCAGTTTGATAACCTTCCGCGACCCGGCGCCCCAGGTTGAGCGCGGCGGCGCCCCGCGCACCATCGACCTGGCCGATTTCACCCAAGTCGACGGCGGGCCGGCGCCGGATCCGAGCCGCCTGCGGGTCCAACTCGGCGCCGCCGCCCGGACCGGCCTGAGCCTAAGCCAATCCGGCTCCGCCATCACCATCGCGGCCGGGCTGGAGGCGGCCGCCGGGCAGACCGCCACCATCCCCCTGGCCCTGGCCTACGACGGCGGGGAGGCCAAGGCCGGGCTGTCCCTGAGCGTCGCCGTGATCGAGACCAAACAGCCGGACGTCAAACCGAACCCGCCCGACCCGGTCAAAGTCGAGCGCGGCCAACCCGCCGCCGTGCCGGTGCTGGAAGGCGTCTTCGACCCCTGGGCGCCGGACCATCCGGCCCGGCTGGAGGCCGTCACCGTCTCCGGCGACGCCACCGCCAGCGCCTTGGGCCAGTCGGTGACGGTGACCGCCCATTCGGCCGGCGCCGGCGTGAGGGTCGGCTTCGTGGTGGTCGATGCCGCCGGGCGCCGCCAGGCCGGGGCCTTCACCGCGATCGCCCGCGACCGGCCCCAGGCGCCCGGATCGGTCACCGCCGTGCCGGGCGAAGAGGGCCGGGCCAACATCAGTTGGGCGCCGGTGGCCGGGGCCGCCGCCGGGGGCGAGCCGGTCGAGTCTTACAGGGTCGCCCTGCCCGGGGCGACCTGCGAGGAGGTCCCGGCCGGGCGGACGTCCGCCGTTTGCCAGATGAACGGGCTGGCCCTGGGCGCCCAATCCCGCGTCGAAGTGCGGGCGCGCAACGTGGTGGGCGAGTCCGAACCCGGCCTCGGCTCGCTCGACTACGAGATCCTTCCGGCCGCGCCGGTGGCGGGCGAGGCCGTGGCCGGGAAGAACCAGATCGACCTGAGTTGGTCGCCGCCGGCCGGCCGGTCCGGCACGGTCGACCATTACGCGGTCGCCTGCAACGGCTCGGTGGTGGCCGC
>JAIROU010000041.1 GCA_031257375.1 Bifidobacteriaceae bacterium | reverse complement strand
GGACCGAGATTTGGCCGCGGATTTCCTTGTAGGCCTTGTCCAGAACGGGTTTCAGGTCGTCCCAATCAACCTCGACGGTCAGTTTGACCTTGGTCGGCTCAAGGGATTCGACGGCGCTTTTCACTTCATGTCTCCTGGCAGCAACAGATCGGCGGCGCCGCCCCCGGTCGGTCGGCGCACGAGCCCGCTTAGTCTATCCGCTCGCAGCCCGGCAGACGGCCGGCGGTCGGGGCCGTTCACGGCCCGGCGGCTGGCCGAACCGCGACCCCCGGAGCGATTCGCCCGCCCGGCTGTCCGGGGCCGGCCACCGGTCAGGCGCGTTCGGCCAGGGCCAGGATCTCGATGTGGTGCGTGCCTGGAAACAGGTCGAAGGCCCGCAGGGCCGTCAGCGCGTAGCCGCCCGCCGCCAGCAGGCGCAGGTCGCGGGCCAGGGCGGCGGGCTCGCAGGCCAGATAGGCGACGCGGGCGGGGCGGGCGGCGGCGACAGCCTCGATGACGGCGCGCCCGGCCCCCGCGCGGGGCGGGTCGAGCAGGGCCGCGTCCGGCCCCGGCCCGGGCAGGCCGGCCCGCAGGGCCTTGGCCACGGCCTGGGTCTCCACGCCCAGCAATTCCAGGCCGGACCGGCGGGCGTTGGCCCGCAGGTCCTTGGCGGCCTGGCGCGAGCCCTCGACGGCCGCCACCCGCGCCCCGGCCGCCGCCAGCGGCAAGGTGAACAGCCCGGCCCCGGCGTACAGGTCCCAGACCACCTGGCCCGGCGCGGGTTGCAAGACCGCCAAGACCGCCTCCGCCAGCGTCTGCGGCCCCAGGCGGTGAATCTGCCAGAAGCCCCTGGCGTCCAGTTCGTAGTGGTGCGTCCGGCCGGCCGCGGTCACGGCCTCGCGGCGGCGCCGGGACGTCCGGGCGCCGCCGAACACCCAGAAGGCCGGCCCGGCCGAGGGGGCCAGCGCGGTCAACCGCGCCCCGGCCGGCCAACTGCGGTCGAACAGGCCCAAGGCCTGGATCTCGGGCGTCGCCAGAGGCATGGCGGCCAAGGCTTCGAAGCGGTGCGAGCCGGTCTGGAACATGCCCGCCCGGCCGGCATCGTCCACCGCCAACTCACTCTTGGTGCGCCAGCCGAGCGCGGCGCCATCGCCCAACGCCTCGACCTCGAGCGGGACGCCAAGGGGCGGGTCGGCCCCGTCGCCAAGCCCCCGCGCGCCGACCCCGGCGCCGACCCCTGGACCGGCCCCGTCGGCATCGGACCCGAGGGCGTGCCGCAACAGCCCCACCGCCACCTCCCCCTTGGCCGCGCGGGCCGCCGCCGGCGCCAGGTGGAGCCAATCGGCCGCGCCCAAGGCCGCCCCCTCGGGCCAAGCCGGCTCCACCCGGTCGGGCGACGGCTCCAGCACCGCCGCCACGCGGGCCAGCCAATAGGACCGGGTCCGGCGCGTGACCTGGGCCAGGACCCGCTCGCCCGGAATCGCCCCGGACACCAGCACCACCGGCCCGTCGGCCTGCCGGCAGGCGCAGACGCCGCCGTTGCCCCACGGCCCCGCCGTCAACTCGATCATTTGGGCTCCTCCGAAGGTCCTAGCTGCCAGGGCACCGTCGCCACCACCACTCCGCGCAAATGGCGCAGGCGCGAGGTCAGGCGGGCGGCCGAGCGGTTGTGCAGCCAGCGCTCCCACCAGTGGCGGACCACTTTCTCGGGAATGTACAAGACCACCATGTCGCGCGGCGAGCGCCGGCGCAGGGCCATGATGTGGTCGACCAGCGGGCGGGTGATATCGCGCCGGGGCGAGTCGAGGATCCGCAAGGTGACCGGCACGTCGGCGCGGTCCCAGGCCCGGCGCAACTCCCAGACGCGGGCCATGTCGACGGCCACGGAAAGGGCCTCAAGAGTTGACGGGCGGGTCGCCCGGGCGTAGGCCAAAGCCCGGGCGGTCGCCCGGTTCATGGCGCTGACCAGCACAATCACATGCACTCGGCTGGGCAGGCCAAGGTCGCGGCGGTCGCCTTTGGGCAGCGCCAGCTGGGCCGCGACGCGCCGATAATGCCGCCTTATCAACCGCATAATCCAGAACGCGCCGCCCACCAGGCCGAGCGAGATCCAGGCCCCGTGGGTGAACTTGGTGATCACCACGATCACCAGGGCGACCGCCGTCAACGCCAGGCCGAGGGCGTTGACCGCCCGCGAGACCAGCATCCGGCGGCGCTCGGCGGCCGTCTTGGCCAGCGGCAGCTTGGCGTTCCAGTGCCGCGTCATGCCCAGCTGGGAGATCGTGAAAGAGGCGAACACCCCGACTATGTAAAGCTGGATCAGCCGCGTCACCGACGCGCCCATGACCATGATCAAGGCCGAGGATCCAACCCCCAGGGTGACGATCCCGTGCGCCGCCACCCGCCGGTCGGACCGGCGGTAGAACTGCTTGGGCAAGAACTCGTCCTCGGCCAGCATCGACATCAGGGCCGGCACCCAGCGGAAGGCGCTCGACGCGGCCAGGATCAGCAGCAGGCCGACCAGCCCGATCACGATCACCGACAGCGGCCGGGCGCCGGCGAAGACGGCCTGGGCGATCTGCGCCCAGAGCGGGTCTTGGTGGAAATCTGCCGGCACGGGCGCGCCCGAGGGGTACCGCAGCTGCCGCGCCGGGTCGGCCACGATGACGGCCCCGACCTGCGACCCCAGCCAGAGCGTGCCCAGCAGCAGGGCGGCGCAGGCCGTCCCCAGGACGGCCAGCGAGCGGGCGGCGTTGCGCGGCTTGGGGTCGCAGAAGCGTTGCACGCCGGTCGAGATGGTCTGCACCCCGGCCAGCGCCACGGCGCCGGACGAGAAGGCCCGCAGGGCCAGGAAGGCGCCCGCCAGCACGGTCAGCCCGTGCTCGAAGTCCCGGCCCGGGACCACTTCCAGGCCTTCGGCCGGGGACGGCCCCAGCCTCCCGGCCGCCACTTCGATCCCGCCCACCAGGGCGGTCACCGCCAGCGCCGCGATGAATGCGTAAACCGCCAAGATGACCAGGTTGTCAAGGACTTTCAGGCCCCTGAGCGAGGCCAGCATGATGACCGCCACCAGCCCGACCGCGACCGTCTTGGGATGCGACTCGAGCGGCGGGATGATCGAGGCGAAGTACTGCGCCCCGCAGGACACCGACACCGCCACCGTCAGCAGCGAGTCGACCATCGCGGCGCCGCCCACCAGGCCGCCGGCCGCCAGCCCCAGGTTCTGTTTGGCGACCGTGTAGTCGCCGCCGCCCTCTGGGTACTCCCGGATCGTCTGGCGGTAAGAGGCGATCACCACCGCCATGACGGCGGCGATGGCCAGGCCGACCCACGGCGACAGGCTCATCCCGACCAGCCCGGCGGCCGCCAGCGTCAGCAGGATCTCGTCCGGGGCGTAGGCCACCGAGCTGAGCGCGTCCGGCGCCAGCAGCGGCAGCGCGTAACGCACCCGCAGCGGCCGGGGTTTGGCCCTGGGCGCGAACTCGCGCGTCGGCCGCCCCAGCGCCAGCCGCCCCAGCGCACCCATCAGATCCGGCACCCAGCCAGCCTATTACGGCCTTCGCCGCGCCTCGCGCACGATGCCGTCCGCCCGCCTCCGCCCGTCCGCCCGCCTCCGCCCGTCCGGCCCGCCTTCGCCCGTCCGCCCGCGCCCGTCCGCCCGCCTGAGCGCCACTTCGAGATCGGGGCGCACGGCCCGACCGGCGTCATCAAGGAGGGGCGGCGCAGGTCGGAGTCCTATGTGCCGATCGCCCAGGCCAAGAAGAGCGGAGGTGGCGCGGCGGGCTTCCAAGACGAGCTGGACTTCGACGTCACCGGCGAGCGCCGCCAGGCCAACCCGCTCATCAATGACCTCCGCACAGCCGTCGATCTGTGGCGGACGCGCGGCTACCCCCACGTCACCCCGGTCACCCGCAACCTTTTGCTGTACTGGGCGGACCAGGCCCGTGACAATCGCGTGCTGTTCTGCCAGCGGGAATCGGCGGAGACGGCCATCTACTTGGCCGAGGCGTCCGGCCGCGACGGCTTCTCCGCCGATTGGCGGCGGAGGATGAAGGAGGCCAACGAAGATTACAACGCCGGTCTGCCGCGTCACGCGCTGAAAATGGCCACCGGCACGGGCAAAACCGTCGTGATGGCCATGCTCATCGCCTGGCAGACCATCAACAAAGTCACCAGTCCCCGTGATCCGCGCTTCGCCAAGCGATTCCTCGTCGTCACTCCCTCCATCACGATCCGAGATCGCCTGCGGGTGCTGGCGCCGGGCGCTCCTGGCAACTATTTGGGTGCGGCTCTTTTGAAGTGGCGGCGCGGGTGGTGTGGGCGGGCTTGTGGCTGGGGCGCCGGGAACGCGGTCTTGTCGCCCGGTTCAGGTTTGGAACCGGTGGTGGAGGAGGGCTTTGCGGTCGGGGTCGAACCATGTGGGCGGCTTGAATTCCCACAACCCGTCGCCGCGGAGCTCGGGCTCCCAGCCGGGCGGCCCGTTCCGGGGCGGCTCGACCAGCCGGTGATGCGACGGGCATAATAGAACAAGATTGCGAATGTTCGTGGGACCACCACGCCACCAAGGGCGAACATGATGGGCCTCGCAAACCTCCGGGGGGCGGTCGCAGCCCGGGAACGCGCAACCCCGGTCCCTCACGACCAGGGCCGCCCTGATCCCGACCGGGACCGCCCGGGTCGCCCGGCCCACGTCCAGGACCTGGCCCCTCGCGCCCAGCACCACCCGCATCACCTCGCAGTCGCAGGCCAGGCAGGCGAAAGCCCGCTCGCCCAGCCGCTCCCCGGACGCCGCCAACCGCGCCCCCGGCCCGGCCCCGGCCCCGGACCCGCCGCGATCGCCGGCGCGGTCGGCGGTGCGCTGGTCGGCGCCGTGCCGCCCGAAGGCGCCGTGGCGGGCCAGGTCCTCGGCCCTGACCGTGACGACCACCCTGGCGCCCGCGGCGCCCAGCGGCGCGGCCTGCCCGCACGCCTGCGCGTGGCGGCACAACTCCACCAACGCCCAAGCCCTGGCCTGCGGGCGCCCGACCGGCTTGCCCGCCGGGCTGTCCGCCTGCAAGCGGCGGGCCTTGTCGGCGATCTTGTCGATGACCGACCGCACCCGCTCGGCATCGGCCGACGGCAACAACCCCCTCAGGCTGGCCGTCCCGTCGCCGTTGTCCCC
>JAIROU010000418.1 GCA_031257375.1 Bifidobacteriaceae bacterium | reverse complement strand
GGCGCCCGAAGTCTGTTGCGCCGCCTAACGGTCAGGCGGCGTTCGAGTACACATAGGAGGGTGTGGTGTTGGAAAACGCAGTAGTGCTGGTCGGCAATCTGACGGCCGACCCGGAGTTGAGGTTCACCCGGCAGGCGAGCCTGCCGGTGGCGTCGTTCACGGTCGCGGTCACCGAGCGCCGCGCCGCCCTGGCCGGACGCCGGGCCGGACGCCGGCGACGATCCCCCGCCGTTCTGATGCGCGCCTTGACGATCCGCCAGCCGTGGGCGTGGGCGGTCATCTGCGGCGGGAAAGACGTTGAGAACCGGGCCGCGAATTTCCCGGCCGGGTATCGCGGCTGGGTCGCGGTCCACGCCGGACTGAAAGACGACCTGTCCGGGCTGTCCCATCCGGCGGTCGTGGCCGCGTTGAGGAAGGTCGGCGTGATCGATTCGCGTGAGAGCGCGTGTTTCAGCGCCGCCCCGCGTGGCGCGGTGGTCGGTGCCGCGCGGGTGGTGGGCGCGCATTTGATAACGGGGGAGTTGGCGGACGGCCGCCAATGCTCGCAGTCGGTCCCTGAAGTGGTCGGGGCGTACCGGGCGCGGTGCTCGCCCTGGGCGGACCCGTTCTCGGTGTGGCATGTCGAGCTGGCCGATGCGGTGGCGCTGCCGGTGCCGGTGCCCTGCCGGGGCCAACTGGGCTTGTGGACGCTCCCGCCGGACGTGGAGGCCCAAGTCAGGGAGCAGGTGAAGCTGTGAGGGCGTGCGTCCACGGGTGCGTCCGCCGGGGCGAGCATTGGGCGGCCTGCCCGGATTACGGGCGCGAGGACGGCAAGTGCCGGGGTTGCGTCCCGGCCGAGGCCCGCGACGGGGTGATGGTGTGCCAGCGCTGCTGGGCTGGGCTGCGCCGCTGCCTGGGCGACGTGCCGGAGCTGCTGGCGGTGTTGGCGGATATGCGCCGGCCGTTGGCGGCGGCGCGGTGTGACAAGGTGATGGTGGCGGGCGGGGGCGCTGTCGCGCCAGCGCCGCTAAGGGCTGATGTGATCGACGCGACCAGGGATTTGTGCAAGACGTTGGAGGCCTGGGCGTGGTGGGCGGTGGACGGGGTCGTGCGCGAGCCGCGCGGGGAGTTGCCGCTGGTGTCGCCCGGCGTGGCCCGCTGGTCGGCCGAGTGCCACGCGGCGGCGATTCTGGGCGAGTTGGGGCGGATCTGCAACTCCAGGGACGCGGCGGGGTTGTGCGAGGCGGTGCTGGGGCCGGCCGCGCCGGGGTTCTGGACGGTCGCGAAGGCGTTGGCCCGCTGGCCGTTGGAGGACCGCGCCGCCTGGGCGGTCGAGCCGTGCCCTTGGTGCGATAAGAAGACTGTCAGGGTGCGCCCGCCGCGTTTCGCCGGGGACGTGACCGCGTGCCGGTGCGAGGACCCTCAGTGCGGGTGGGCGGCGGACGATTCGCTGCGGCCCGAGGTTGTGGGGGCGTTCGTTGCCTGACCGGTGGTTGACGTTGGCGGAGGCGGCCGAGCGGGTGGGCCGCTCGGAGCGGTCGGTGCGCCGCTGGCGGCAGTTGGGCATGGTGCGGTTCTGCCTGGGCAGGGTGAGGGAGGATGACTTGTTGGAGGCTGACCGGGCGGCGCGGGCGCGGTTGAGTCCCGCGCGGGCCGGGGGCGGCATGACGGCGGAGAAGGCCCGCCGCCTGCTGGCAGAGTTGACGAGGGCGGTTCGGGCGGGGTTGTTGGATCCGGCGTTGGTGCGCGACTACGCCTTCGGGTTGGTGGACGCTATTGTGGCCGATTGCCCCCGGAACGCGCCGCCGGGCCGCTGACCAGCACCTTGTCCGCCATGTCCATGTCGTGTGGTACGCTATCGCTAGCGGAATGCTTGCGCCCTGGTCTTGTTGGCTGGGGCTTTCGTGTTTAAGGGCTCCCGGCCTTGTGCCCGGCTGGGGCAGGCGCCCGCCGCCGTTCTTGTTGAGACGCCCTGGGGTGGGCGCGCGCCGGGGGCGGCGGCGGGGCCTGAACGGAACCGTGAGGGGGTGTCGTTGTGGGGAGTTTGGTCGATGACGCGGCGGTTGGCCCGCCAGAGCCGCACAGGCCGCGCGCGCGGATCGACGTGTGGTTGGATTCCCTCGGGGATGAGGACCGGGCGGCGGCGTTGCGGGTGTTGGCGGACCCGGCCTGGTCCCATGTGGAGGCCTGCCGGTTGTTCGCCCGCCATGGGCTGGTGGTCAGCGATGTTCAGGTCGGGAAGTGGCGGCGGGTTCATGGGTCTGGTTGAGGACGCGGCGGTGCCGCCGGTCCCGGCGGAGTGGATGGCCCGGCAGGTGATCCGGGGCGACGAGGCCGAGATAGTCACCGGGCCGATGAAACCCGTGGAGACCGACGCGGAGCTGTTGCGCCAGTTCGGGTACGACCCGGACGAGATTGAGATTGTTGGGACGATCAACCAGTGGCGCAAGCAGCAGCCGGACGGCTCCTGGATTGTCTCCTACTATTTCCGGTCCCGTCCGAGGCGGGAGGCGTTGGACCTTCCAGCGTTGTACGCGGCTGCGCGCGAGGCGGTCATGCGACATGAGTGCCCGGCGGCCCGACCGCCGAGGGTGACGGTGGTGGCGTTGGCCGACGCGCAGATCGGGAAGACCGGATCTCGTGGTGGCACGGCGGAGTTGTTGGAGCGGCTGACTGTCAAGCGTGGCGCGTTGGATCGGGAACTGTTGAGGCGTGGCCCGGCGTGGACGCTGATACTGGACGTGGGCGACCTGGTTGAGAACTTCGAGTCTGGCGGCAATCCACAGTTCACAAACGACTTGAGCCTGGCGCAGCAGCTTGATTGCGCGGCGACCGAGGTTTACGAGTTCGTGAGGGTGGCTGCAAAGCATGGCCCGGTGGTGGTGGCGGCGGTCCCAAGCAACCATGGGGCGTGGCGGCGTGGCAAGACCGAGCTAGGCAAGCCCGGCGACGACTTTGGACTGTTCGTACACCAGCAGGTGCGGAAGGTAGCCGAAGCGGCTGGCATCGACGCGCGTTGGGTTTTCCCGCCTAAGCATGATGAGGCGGTGACGGTCGAGGCTGTGGGCACTGTGGTTGGTGTGGTTCATGGCCACAGGTCGAGGCCGGGCAGGTTGATTGATTGGTGGGCGAAGCAGCAGCATGGCGGCCAACCGGTGGGAGCAGCGGACGTATTGGTGACTGGCCATTACCACCATCTGGTGGTCCAGCCGACTGGTAGGAATCCACACACATCCAGGACCCGCTGGTGGTTGCAATGTCCAACACTGGATAACGGGAGCGACTGGTTCAGGAACCGCTTGGGCGAAGACAGCGACCCTGGCCTGTTGGTGTTCGACGTAACTGAGGATCACGGCTTCGACCTTCAATCGCTGACCGTGTTGTGAGGGGTGAGCGTGTTGGACGTTTACGACCGGGGGCGGCGGCTGACTACAGAGACCGCCATGCGAAACGATCCCGTGGCCGGATCGTTGGTTGACGAGGGGCGCGGCGAAAAAGCTTTGACCCGCCCCCCAGGGGTGCGCGAGGCCGTGGGACGGGACGATGGGACGGTGACCGGTGAGCGGGACCAGGCCAGGGGCGGACGCCGAGCCTTCGGGCCGTGAGCGCCAACGGCTGTTGGGGGTCGTGTGCCCGCCGGGGAGCGTGTGCCACCTGTGCGGCGAGCCGGTCGAGTTCGGGTTGCGACCACACCATCCGCGCGGCCCGTCCATGGACCACGTGGCGCCCCGGTCCCACGGTGGCAGTTGGGACTTGGCCAATCTGCTTCCTGCTCACTTTGGCTGCAACTCAAGTCGCGGAAACAGCCAGCTTACCGAAGAAGAGGACGCCCACTCGCAAGAGTGGTAGCCGCATATCCGCAGGTCAAACGCGGATTTTTTCTAGAAATTGAGCCAAGGGACACCCCCGCCCCTTCCATTTTCCCTCCCCCTGGACGGAACCGCTGTGGGCACTGGTGGGCACTGAGGCGGCAAAACTGGCGTGGTTTTCGGGGCGAGTCGGCGGCGAACGGACCGGGCTGTGGCCGGGCGGCGGCGCGGCGCCCGCTGAGGGGAGGCCGGCATGATGGCGAGACTCCCAGAGCATGGGCGTATTGGCAGGTACAGGCGCGGTTGCCGGTGCGATGAGTGCCGCGCGGCGAACGCCGAGAAGCGGCGCGGCGAGCGCGCCAGGAAGCGCGGCGGCAGTCCGCCGGCCGCGGCTAGGCCGAAGGCTCGGCGTGGGCCGGTGCCCACAGCCGCGCCGGTGCCCACGGGCTCGGGGCCGGGGCCGGTGGAGGCGGCGGCGCGGGCGGCGCTCGCGGGACGCGGCGATGACCCGGTGGAGCGGCTGCGGGTCGAGGTGGTGTTCGGCGCGGCCAGGATCATCGACGGCGACAAGCCGTACCTGGTGAAGCAGGCTGCTGAGATTCTGCGAACCTACCTGATCGACCTTGTTGGCCACGCCGAGCCGAAGGGCGGTGAGGCCGATGCCTTACGAGACCTCGTGGAAACGCTCCGGTCGCCTGACTGACGCGCGGCCGAGGTTCGCCACGCCGAGGTCGGGGCGGCGGTCGATTGGGCGCAAGGTGATGGCGGTGTCTCGGGCGCTCGGGTTCGAGCCGATGCCGTGGCAGGCGGACGTGTTCGAGAAAGCGTTCGAGGTCGATTCGGACGGGCGGCTCTGGTACCGCGAGGTGGTCATCGTGATGCCCCGCCAGTCCGGGAAGACCACCTTGGTCTTGGCGTGGGGCGTGCATCGGTGCGTGGTGTGGCCTGCCAGGCAGCGCATGGTGTACCAGGCCCAGACCAGGGAGAAGGCTCTTGAGAAGCTGGTGGACGAGCACTTCTACCACATCGACCGGTCGCCGCTGCGCAGGCTGTTGCGGCCGAACCGGGCGGGCCGGATACAACCGGTGCTGTCGCACGGCTCGGAGCATCTGCGCTGGGTGAACGGCTCGAAGTGGTCCATCGACGCGCCGACCGAGACGGGCGGGCACGGCGCGACCCTGGATCTCGGCATCGGGGATGAGATATGGGCGCACAAGGACGCGAGGGTGGAGCAGGCCATATCGCCGGCGATGGTCACTATCCCGGACGCGCAGAAGGTTTGGCTGTCCACGGTCGGCAAGCGCCGGGACGCCAGCCCGCTGCTGTGGGGGAAGATGCTGGCCGGCCGCAACCGCGTCCAGGCGGGGTTGGACTCGCGGACCTTGTATGTGGAGTACAGCGCGCCCGACGACGCGGACTGGCTGGACCGGGGCGTGTGGTGGGACACCATGCCCGCGCTGGGTTTCACGCAGGCCGAGGCGGCGGTGGAGGGCGAGGCCGACTCGCTCGGTGAGGAAGAGTTCCGCCGGGCTTATCTGTGCCAGTGGCGGGACGAACTGCCCGGCGAGTGGAAGATCCCGGAGCCGCACTGGACGGCGGCGTGCGACCCGGAGTCGAAAGCCGGGCCGTTGAAGGTGTGGGTTATCGACGTGAGCCCGGACCGGACTTGTGCGGCGATAGGTTTGGCGAGTCAGCGGGAGGACGGCGCGGCGCATGTCGAGGTTGTTGAGCGCGGGCCGGGCGCGGGCTGGCTGGTGGACGGCGACCACGCGCGGCGCGGCATCGTCCAGTTGATGCGGCGCCACGGCGGGGAGCTGTATTACGAGCACGCGACGTGCGGCTCCCTGGTGCCTGACTTGCTGGAGGCGGGCCTGGACCCGAAGCCGATAGGCGGGGAGGACGTGAGGGTGGCCGCGCCTCAGTTGTTGGACTGGGTGTTGGGCGGGCGGGTGTTCCACATCGGGCAGGCGTCGTTGACGAAGGATCTGGCGGCGGCGTCCACCCAGCCTTACGGCGACTCGTGGCGCTGGTCCAGGGGCAAGACTTTGCGGCCTGTGCCGGGCTTGGTCGCGGTCACCTACGCCTTGAGGATGCTCGCCAAGACACTGCCGGACCTTGGGTATGACCCGCTGTCCGGGATCATTTAGGAGGCGATTATGGGGCTTCGGGCTTGGCTTGGGCTGGGCGGCGCGCAGCAGCGGGCTATCACGTTTGAGGACGTGTTCGCTAGCGGCCCTGGCCGCGAGTCGGTTTGGGGCGACCGGGTTCTGCGGGTCGCGCCGGTGTATTCGGCGGTGGCGTTGATCGCTGACCAGCTCGCCTCGCTGCCTGTCGGGGTGTTCGAGCGGACGGAGACAGCCCGCCGGCCGGCGCCCGCCCCGGACTGGTTGCAGGCCCCGGATCCGCGTGTCTCGAGGTTCGATTGGATGCAGCAGCTTGCCTTGTCGGTGCTGCTAAGGGGCAACGCTTATGGGCTCGTGGACGAGCCGGGCGGGGTCGTCTCACAGGTCGTTTGGGTTCACCCGGACAAGGTTTCGATTGACGAGTCGCGCGCGCTGCCGCTCTACCATGTCGGCTCCGGCGTGGAGACGCTGCGCCAGTTCGGCGGGCGGCTGATCCACATTCGCGGGGCGGTGATGCCGGGCACCGTCAAGGGAGCCTCCCCCATCGAGTTGTTCCGGCGGCGGTTCGCCACTTGGAGCGAGGCGGCGGACTTCGGCGCTGACTGGTTCGACGGCGCGGCGGTGCCGTCCGGCATTTTGAAGAACACGCGCGGCACGCTCGATCCGCTCCGGGCCGAGGAGGCCAAAGCCCGGTTCAAAGCCGCGACCAGGCGCGGCGAGCCGGTGATGTTGGACCAGAACTGGGAGTGGACGCAAGTCTCGGTGAGCGCGTCGGACTCGCAATTCCTCGACACGATCAAGGCGACGGCGACGGTTATAGCGTCGATATTCCGGGTGGACCCGGAGGACATCGGCGGCGAGACTGGCGGGTCGCTCACCTACTCGACCGTTGAAGGCAACCAGCGGAAGTTCAACAACCGGACTTTGCTGCCGTGGTGCACCCGGTTTGAGAGCACGCTGGGGCAGTTGTTCCCGGCGAACCAGTTCATCAAGTTCAACCTGGACGCTTTGGCGCGGCCCAACACCGCCGAGCGGGTCAAGGCGAACAGCGAGGCGTTGAGGACCGGGCAGATATTCCACGACGAATTGCGGGCGTTGGAGGACCGGCCGCCCGCCACGCCGGAGCAGGTCGCGTTCTGGCGGGAGAACTACCAAACGGCGAAGTCGGTTTCCGAGTCGATTAGCGAGTCGGTGGCCGAGTCGGTGTCAATCACGAAGGAGGAAGGCTGATGGCGGGGATTGAGCGGCGCGCGTTGGAGTGCGCGGTCGAGTGGCGGGCCGCCACAGGGGACGCCGAGGGCGTGGGGACGCTGGCCGGGTACGCCGCCAAGTTCCACTCCCTGTCCCGCGACTTGGGCGGCTGGGCGGAGATTGTCGAGCCGGGCGCGTTCGGCGGGGTTGACGCCGAGGGCCGGGTCGACCTTGAGGTCCACGGCCGGGTCATGGCGCGGGTGAACCACGACTCGAACCGGCTGATCGGCACCACAGACGCGGGCACGCTCAGGCTGTTCGTGGACGAGCTGGGGTTGCGTTACGAGGTGGACCTGCCCGCGACGACTGTGGGCCGGGACCTGGCGGTGCTGGCGAAGCGCGGCGACGTGCGGTTTTCGTCTTTCGCGTTCCGGGTGCCCCCAGACGGCGCGAAGTGGGCCTATGACGACGACGACCGGCTTGTCCGCCATATCGCTTCGGCGCGACTGGTGGACGTGGCCCCGGTCGCGGACCCGGCCTATTGGGAGACCAGCAGCGAGTTGCAAAGAAGCTTCGACTTGGAGGCGATAAAGGCGTCTCTGAGTCGGGAGAAAAGCGAGCCGACGGCCAGCCGGGCGCGGATCGCGGTGATAGCCCAAGCATGGGAAAACACAATCGCATTGAAAGGAACGGTGAAATGACCGTCACAGCAGTGAACATGCAGCGCCTGGTTGACGAGCGCGCGAGGATTTGGGAGACCGAAGGCAAGCCGTTGGCCGACATCGCGGCCACAAGGGATTTCACGGCCGAGGAAACGCAGACGTGGGAGCGGGTCAACGGCGCGCTCGGGCGGCTCCAAGAACGGCTCAAGGCTTTGGAAGTGGCGAACCGCCAAGAGGCCGCCCTGGAGGACATGGCCGGCACGGCAGGCCCCGCACGGGACAACGATCTGGCCGCCGAGCTGCGGTCGGTGTTGAACGGCGAGGTCGCCGGGATCGACTTGACGTTCGGCCACGAGGTCACGCGGGCGCTGGGCGGGGGGGCCGCCGGGACCGGCGGCGCGACCGTGCCCTCCACGTTCTGGAGCGAACTGGTGACGCCTTTGCGGGACCTGAGTTCAATCATCCAGGCCGGCGCGCAGATCATCACCACCGCTTCGGGTGAGCCGATCACGGTCCCGCGTCTGGCGACGCCGGGCGCGGCCGTCCAGATCGCGGGGGAGGCCGCGCAGGTGGGCGGCACCGACCCGACGTTCAACCAGGCCACGCTGGGAGCCTACGACCTGGGGCAGGCCATTTTGACGAGCCGGAACCTGGTCGAGGACTCGGCCATCGACATTGAGGGCCTGATCGGCCAGCTTATCGGCGAGAACGTCGGCGTGCTGCTGGGGCAGCGGTTGGCCACCGGGACCGGCTCGGGTCAGACGCTCGGGCTGGCGACAGCGGCGACGGTCGGGAAGACCGGGACGGCCGCGACTGGATTGCCGACCTTCGACGAGTTGATCGACCTGTACTTCTCGATCACCGCGCCGTACCGGGTGCGGGCCGCGTGGGTGGTCGCGGACCAGGCGCTCGCCGGATTGCGCAAAGCGAAGGACGCCAACGAGCAATACCTTTGTCAGCCCGCGGTGGCGCAGGGGCAGCCGGACACGATCCTCGGCAAGCCGGTGTACGCGGACGCGAACCTGGCGGCCGGGAACAGCGCCGTGTCGGTGCTGTTCGGGGACTACTCCCGCTACTGGGTGCGGCTCGTCAACTCGTTGCGGATCGAGCGTTCCGACCACGCGGCGTTCTTGTCCCGGCAGGTCGCGTTCCTGGGGTACATCAGGGCGGACGGCGCGCTGATCGACACCTCGGCCGTCAAGTCGTTCAAGGGCAAGGCGGCGGCCTGATGAGCTTGTATCGAGTCCATGCCCGGATCCAAGGATTGCGGAACGGGATGCCGTGGCCCGAGCCGGGCGGGCTGATCGAGCTGCCAGACGACGAGGGCGACCAGTACGCCCGTCTCGGGTACGTCGAACCGGCCAAACCCGAGGACCAGCCGGAAACCCCGGCCAAGCCTGACGCCGAGCCGGAGAACCCGACGGACCCGGAGGCGGCCCCGGACGCCGAGCCCGAGCCTGACGGCGAGCCGGAGATCCCGGCAGAGCCCAAGGCGAAGGGCAAGTGACGAGCGGGCGGGACAGCCGACCGGCTGGCCCGCCGCACTCACGGGAGGGGCTGATGGCTGAGAACTGGCCGATAGGGGCGGCGGACTTGCGCAAAGCGCTCGGATTCCGGCCCGACCAGGGCGACACGCCCGAACTGGACTTGTACGCCGCGTCGGCGTCGGTTCGGATCGACGCTCACACCGGGCGGACTGTCGAACCGGAGCGGCACGAGGTTGGCGGCGCGCTGCCGGAGGTATTCGTCTTGGCGGCCCGCGAGACCGCGAAGTTGTGGTGGCAGCAGTCCCGCAACGGGCCGCGCGGGCTGCCCCAAGACCCGGACAGCCGGTCGGGTCCGCCGATGGGCGCGGACCTGCCCTACCGGGTGGTCGGCTGGCTGGCCGCGTACCCGCCGCCGCCGGGGATCGCCTGATGGCTACCGGGATTAGCAGGTTCACCGCCCAGGCGACCGCGAGGGCGGCGCTCGTCAAAGCCTGCAAGGCGGCGTTGGCGGGTGAGGACGTTGACGTGGGCGCCGGGTTCCGGTGGCCGATCGTGTCGAACGATTGGTGTTTCGCGGTGGACACGGACTCCGATATCGACCCGGCCACTGTCGGGCCGAGGCGGGCCTTGGACGAGACGGTCACGCTTTCACTGTCTGTCGGGGCGTGGCGGCCGGGCGGGGACGAGGACGCGGAGGTTGAGGCTTTCGAGCGGGCGTTCGACATCTTGGCGAGAGTCCAAGACCACATCAGGACGCAAGACATAACCCTGGGCGGCACCGTCCTTTGGTGTCTGCCCGGCAAGTCACAAAGCGCCGGGGCGACGACCAGTGAGGATGCGGGCATGGGCCGCGTCACAGAGATAGCGGCGGATTTCGTTTGCCGCCACAGGATCACGACAGTCTGAGGAGGGCTGCATCATGGCGAAGTTCAAGAACACGCTGCCTATCGGTGACGTGGAAGTGCCCCTCCTGGGGCGAATCATCAAGGCGGGCGAGACGTTCGATGTCCAGCCGGAGGACGCGGGCCGGTTCGCCTGTTTCGAGCCGGTTGACAAGGCCGCGAAAGACGCTGTGGCCGCCGGGCTGGGCGATGCCGGGCAGCCCGGCGGCGAGCCGGTCACCGGGCCGGATGACGCCAACACTGATGGGGAGGCGGACAAGTGAGCACTCAACTGGACTGGGCGGTTGGCATCGGCAAGGAATCGTCTTACGGTGCCATTGCGAGCCCGACCAGGTTCTTCGAGACCGAAGCGAAAATGGATCACAAGATCACGAAAACCCAGGGTCGGGGCGTCCGGCCGGGCAAGGCTTTAGGCTCGGTTGCCCGGCACGCGGTCACCAGGCGGGAAGTGTCTGGCGACTTCGACCTAGACGTGACCAGCAAGGGGTTCGGGATGCTGTTGGAGGCCGCGCTCGGCTCCTATGCCGAATCCACTTTCGGGGACGGGTTCACGCCGCCCGGCAGCCTGAAACTGTTCCGGGGAACGCTGGCGGCAACCGACCCGATGCCGTCTTACACGATTTGGGAGGTTGTGCCATTCATCGGCGGCGCGAACGGGCCGGCCCTTCGGTTTTCCGGCTGTGTCGCTGATTCGATCACTTTCGACTTGAAACCGGGCGGCTTTCTCACGGCGAAGGTCAGCTGGGTGGGCAGGATGCTCGCGGAGGTCGCTTCCGCCCCCGCGACGGTCTATCCGGCTGGCGACAGCCTGCTGGGGTTTACGAACGCCTGGGCGTATTTGATTGATTCAAGCACGGACGAAATCGGCCCGCCCGGTGCTAGCGGCGATGCGTGGCCGCGACCGTTGGGGGAAAACTCGGCCGCGTTGGATGTGAAGGAGTTCTCCCTGACGGTCAAGAACAACCTGGACGGCGAGGGGTTCAACCTCGGCGGGAACGGTCACCGGAGCCGCCGCCCGGTGCTCGGCAAGCGGGAGGTCACCGGGTCTTTGACGGTCGAGTTTTGGGACAACAGGATCCCGGCCTGGTATCGGAATCAAACCCCGCTGTCTCTGTGCGTGAACGTCCCAGCGGACGACTATCAGAACAATGGTTTGAGCATCCTGGCTCCGTGCGTGAAGTTGGGTGGTGACACTCCGAAGTCGAACGGCGGCTCGCCGGCGACCTTGTCGGTGCCGTTCGATGTTCTTGACTCCCCCGAGTGGCCGACGCCGCTCACCGTCTGGTATTTGACGGGCGACACCGCGCCGTGAACGATATCCGGGTCGAGGTGGACAAAGAATCGTTGAGCCGCCTGCTGACCGGGTTCAAGGCCCTTCCCAAGGAAGTCCAGCGGGGGGTCCGCAAAGAATTGCGGACTGTCGGGGACGGGGTGATCGCGGGCCAGCGGGCGATCCTGGCCGGGCCGCTCCCGGCCGGCGTTCAGGTCACCGGCCAGAAAAGGACGTTGAAAACGTCCAAGGGCGGAAGCCTTTACGTCCATAAGCGCAACACGTATGGCGACCGGGACCGGTCGGGGCGGGCCAGGTCCACGGGCTTGAGGGACGCCATATCGGCGGGCCTGGTCACCCGTGTTGTCACGGGGAAGACACGTCAGGGGATTGAGGTCAAGACCCGGAACGCGAAAGCGCCCATGTCTCGCGGCTGGAACTCGAAAATGTTCCGCCATCCGGTGTTCGGCCGGAAAGACGAATGGGTTTACCAACGCGGCCAACCGTATTTCTTCGCCCCGGCGATAGCGGGCCGCGACGACATGATCATCCGGGCGACCCAGATTCTGAACAAAGCATTGGAGGACGCTTGATATGGCGACTATCACATTCGACGGCCAGACTTTGCGGGCCGTGAACTTCAGCAAAGCCGAATTGCATCACGTCATGGCGCTGCAATTGGAATCCGGGTTGAGCATGAAACAGATCGTGGAGCTTGGGAAGGCGTCTGAGGTTTTCACGGTCGCAGTCACCCTTTACCTGTCGCGGCGGACGGCCGGAATCTTCGAGCCGTGGACGCGCATATCGACCATGACCATGGAGGAAATGGCCGAAGTGCAGATCGAACGCGAGCCTGGGGACGTGATGGACGACGAGGCGGGGGGACAGGCAGAAGAAAACCCTCCCGTCGCCGCAACACCAGAGACCGGAAGCACCACAGACCCGACCCATATCAGCAGCTAGCCGAAGCGGAGCCCTGGCTCGAGCGCCAGGTCGCCAAGCGTGTCTTGACCGTCTGCCACCTATGGCCGGGCCTGACGCCGATGAGCATCGGCCAAGTCGAGTTTCGCGTGTGGCAGGCCATGGCGGTAGCGGTGGACCGCCACATTGAGGCGGTTAGGGAGCAAGAAGGGGAGGCGGCGAGATGGCGTCAACCGTGAAAGACCTGGTCCTAAACATCCTGGCCAACGACAAGACCGGGGACACCCTTGGGAAGGTCGGCGGCAAAGCCGATGAGGTGAACAAGAAGGTCGCGGCCGGTGCGGCGGCTGTCGGCGCTGCCGTGCTCGCCGGGGCGGGCATGGCGGTCAACGCCGCCATGGACGTTGACGGCGCGATGGACATAATCCAGCAGGGCACCGGGGCGACGGGCGACGGCCTCGAATCGCTGAGGCAGTCGTTTGAGACGATATCCGCCAACGTGCCCACAGATTTCGAGGCGGTCGCCAACACCGTCGGGGACCTGAACACGCGGCTGGGTTTGACCGGGCCGACCTTGGACACCCTGGCCGAGCAGGTCCTTCGGGTGGGCGGCTTCGCGGGCCAGTCCGAAGTTGACATCGCCAACTTGAGTGGCGCGTTCAACCTGTTCGGGGTTCCGGCGGCGCAAATGTCCAAGAGCATGGACCTGCTGTACGGGGTCAGCCAGGCCACGGGCGTGTCGGTGAACGACCTGACGGGGACGTTGACCAAGAACGGCGCGCAAATGACCCAACTTGGTTTCAGTTTCGCCGAGTCGGCCCAACTGCTCGGCACCTTGGACAAGGCCGGGTTGGACGCCACGAAGATGACCTCCCTCATGGGGACCGGGCTGGCCAAGTTGGCGAAGGACAACGAGGACCCGCAGGACGCTTTCCGGCGCACGGTCACAGAAATTGGCGAACTGATCGCGGTCGGGGATCAGGCCGCCGCCATCAACCTCGCGGGCGGCATCTTCGGCACCAAGGGCGCGTCCCAGTTCGTGACCGCCGTGCAGTCTGGGTCCCTCAACCTTGAAACGCTCACCGGGGACGCAGACGCGGCGGGCCGGTCAATTCTTGACATGGCCGAAAGCACGGATGACTTCCCGGAGAAATGGGAGAAATTTCAGAACAAACTCCAACTGGCGCTCGCCGAGCTTGGTGAAAAGCTGCTCCCCGTCATCGAAAAGGCATTCGAGAAACTGGAGCCGGCGATCAACTGGTTCGCGGACAATATTGACCTGGTTGGGAAGATCGGGGCTGTTATCGGGATCGTGGCGGGCGCGGTGCTGGTCATAACCGGGGCCATGAAAGCCTACGCCGCCGTGCAGGCCATCCAGACGGCCTCCCAGTTGGCCTCTAACGCGGCCTGGCTGACAAGCCCGGTCACCTGGATAGTGTTGGGGATCGTGGCCGCGGTGGCCGCGCTTATCGCCATCGGGACCCTGGTGGTGAAGAATTGGGATGATATTGCCGCCTGGTTCAAGGGCCTGTGGGAAGACATTTCGGGGTTTTTCGCCGGAATCTGGGAGGGCATCAAGTCGGGCATTTCCGGGTTCATCGACTGGTGCGCCGACATTTTCTTCAACTGGACTCCCCTTGGGCTGATCATCAAGAATTGGGACGCGATAACCGAGTTTTTCGGTAATTTCTGGGATGGTGTTGTCGGCGCTATTGACACCGCGAAGGATTGGATTGGCGACAAAATCGAGGCCATTGTCGGCTTTTTCACCAGCATCCCGGAGCGGATAGGCGATGCTTTCAGCTCGATTGGCGATGGCTTGAAGAGCGCGGTGCATGGGATAGCCTCGGGCATCGCCTGGCTTTGGAATCACTCGATTGGGGCTATCGAGTTCACGATCCCGGACTGGGTGCCACTCATCGGCGGAAAACACTTCGACGTGCCCGACATAAGCGTTCCGGCGCTGGCGGCTGGCGGCATCGTGACGGCCCCGACGCTGGCGCTGTTGGGCGAGTCTGGCCCTGAGGCCGTGGTCCCGCTGTCTCGTGGCGGGGTGGGCGGTTACGGCGGCCGGTTGGTGGCGGACGTGCCCATCGTGTTGGCGTTGGACGGGGCGGTTTTGTGGCGCGGGCTTCAACGGGTCCAGGTTCGGCAAGCGTTTTGAGCGGGGGCGGCTGTGAGGTTTGAGGGCGATCCGGATTTCGACGCGGCGTTCGCGGCGCGGGGGGTGCCGTCTTTCACGGTGACGCGGCGGAGCAAGACGACGGGCGCGTCGGGGTCGGTGACTGCGATGGCCCGCCGGGTGGCGGTGACGCGGGAGATGGCGGGGGACATCCCCGAGTCGGCGTCTTTGGTGGGCGGGGCGGTGTCGGCCAACTGCGTGATCGACTTGGACGTGGCGGCGGGCGCGCCGTCGGCGTTCAAGAAGGCGGACCGGGACGCCTGGTTGGGCGCGCCCGTGACGGTCGCGGCCGGTTACAACCTGGATCCTTTGACGGTGTTCACCGGGGTTGCCCGCGAGTTGGCGACCAGCGAGGCCGCGAACGGGGGCTCCCTGTCACTGTTGGACGGCTCGGACGGGATGCGGGCGGCGGTCACGCTCCAGCCGTTCGGGTCGTACTGGTCGAGGCCCGGCGGCGAGAGGGCGCGGTACCCGACCAATTTGTCGGCGGTGGTTGTGGCGGCGTTGCACCGGTGTGGGATCAGGGTCACCCCTGACCCTGGGGCGGGCGCGGTGATATCGGTGCCGCTGGTGTTCGGCGCTTTGGCGGATGTGGGTTGGACGGTCCCGTGGGGTGTGGGCGTCCCAGACGGCGCGGATTGGTTGACGCCCGGCCCGTTCGGCCCGGCCCCGGCCGGCCTGGGCGGGGTGTGGTCGGTGAACGCCTTCCCGGCCGCGGTCAAGGTGTGGGGTTCGGACGTGACCTTGTACCGCCTGGACATGTGGGTCAACACGGCCGGGTTGACGGCGGCGGCGACGGCAATGGCCGTGATGCGCTGGGCCGGGTACGTGCTCACCGTCAACGCGCGGGCGGGGGGCGTGTGCTGGTCGGTGGCCACGCCCACGGGCGGCACTGTCACGTCCCCTTGGCGGTCCACGGCCGCCGGGTGGGCCAGGTGCACGGTGGACGTGAGAACCTCGGGGACGGTCACGTCCTGGCTGGCCGGGACCCGCTCGGAGTTGCCGCTCGGCTCGGCCTTGCCGGGGGTGGCCGCCGAGAAAACCGAGTTCCGCCTCGAACTGCCGGGGTTCGGCCGGTTGCAGCAGGTCTCGGTGGTCGCCGCCACCGGCGAGCAGCCCAACCCGACCGGCACGTTCACGCCGCAAGCCGACGTCGACCGGGCGTTGCTGGACGTTGATTGCGTCCCGGTGGTGGACGGGCGGGTGGCGTGGGAGGTTTGCAAGGAGGTCGCGGCGGCCGAGTTCGGGATGGTCGGTTTCGACGAGGACGGGCGGTTCGTGTTCCGGAACCGCGCGTCGTTGAACGGCTCGACCGTCCCGGTAGCGACTTGGGGAACGGACTTGGTTGACGATTTGGCGGGCTCGGCGGCGGTCGATTCGGTGCGGACCAGGATCACCGGGTCTTGCCGGCCCCGCTGGTTCGTGGACGCGGGCCGGGGCGCTGAGACGGAGGCTTCCACGGCCGAGCCGGTGGCGGTGGCGGACGCCGCGCCCGCGCTGGGCTGGGGGGTGACAACCCTGTTGTTGACATCTGCCGACCCGTGGGTCTCCGAAACCGGGCATGTGCGGCGGATCGCGGCGTTGGGCGAGGCGTGGGATGTCGAGGCCGGGATCGTGTTCTGCGACGACGCTGGGGGCAACGCCCGGTCGACCAGGGCCGGGTTGAGCGCCCGCCTGGTGCAGCTCTCCCCCTACGCGGCGGCGGTGTTGATCCGCAACGAGACGGGGTTCTTGCAATACCCGGTCTGGCCGGCCGAGTGGGTGTTGGACGAGGGCACGCCGTTTGGTTTCTCGGCCGGCGATCCCGCGATCTGGGTCAACGGCCGGGCGGTGCGGGGCGAGTTCGCGCCGGTCTCGGTGGACGTGACGGCCTCGGCGGCGGCGTTGGCCGCCTGGGGCGAGCGGACCCTTGAGTTGGGCGAGTCCGAATGGCGGCAAAACCCGGCCGACGTGAAAGCGCTCGCCGACCAGTTGGCGGCCGACCTGGCGTCACCGCGCCTGGAGTTGAGGGACATGACGGTCCCGGCCGATCTGCGCTGGCAGGTCGGGGACCTGATCAAGCTGACCGACTGGGCGGGCCGGGTGCCCGACATCCAAGCCCGGATCACCCGGATTCAACTGAGCCTCGACTACCAGGTCGAGAACGGCATAACCGGCACCTACAGTCTGAGGGCGCTGCCGGGGTGAGGAGGTTCGCGTGGGATTCCTACAGGCCGTGGACGCGGCCCAAGTGATCGGCTGGGCGCTCGCCCTTGGCGCCCTCGTGGTGGTGGCGGTCAAGGGCTGGCCGGCGATCCGGCGGGCGACTGCTGCGGCATCGCGGGCGGTCGCGCTGGTGGACGCCTTGGCGACCCTGCCGGAGGACCTGGAGTTCATCAAGGGCGAACTGCGGGAGAACGGCGGCGGGTCGGTCAAAGACGCGGTGGTGCGCACCGAGGCCAGCGTCAAGACCCTGACAGCCGACGTGGAAACCCTCACGGCCGACGTGGGACACGTGAAACGGCAGGCCGCCAGCCTGAAAACGTCGATAGCGAGAGCGAACAGAACGATCAAAGAACACATAGGAGGGCAACAAGATGAATCCGGACGCTGAAGTGCTGGCGGGGTACACCGCCGGCCAGGAAGGCATCGATTTCGAGGTCGATCCAGACCAGGCGGGGGGCGAGTGATGGCCGCCCCGATCACGCTGGCCGTGGGCCAACTGGGCCAACAGGCGAAGAAATACATCACCTATTGGGGGCGCTCCAAGCCGGAGGCGTGGTGCGCTGATTTCGCGGGCTGGTGCGTTGACCAGGCCGGGCACACGCTGGCGCGCCCGTTCTGGGGGAACGTGGACAATATGGCGTCCCAGCTTGTCAAGAAGGGCTGGGGCAAGTCCTCAATCCCGCGCGCGGGAGACGTGTTCATCAACCCGGCCACGCACACCGGCCTCGTGGAAAAGGTGGCGTCCGGCCGGATTACCACGATTGAGGGGAACACCCAGGGGCTTGACAACTGGACCGCCGAGACGGTGCGGCGCATCACCAGGGCCTCCTGGTCCGGCTACTACTTCCTGACCCCGCCAACTGCGGCGGCCACGCCGCCGGCGAGCCCCACGCCCGCGAAGCCTGGGCGGCCCGCGCCCGGCCCGAAGGTCGCCTTCCCCCTCCCTTCGGGCCACTACTACGGCCCGAGGGAAGGCCCCGACCAGTCGGTGTCTGGGCGGGTGAAGCGCAAAGACGGCCTGACTGGGGCGGGCATGAACGTGTGGGCCGGGCAGTTGATCAAGCGCGGCTGGGGCATCGGCAAAGGCCGGCGCTACCTGACGGTCTACGGGCTGGATGGCCAGTACGGGAACGAGTGGAAGGCGCTCATCACCGCCTTCCAGAAGGATCAGGGAGTCAGCCCGACCGGCCGGCTGGACAAGGCCACCTGGGACGCGGCTTACAACAACGACATCACCTGAACTAAGGGAAGGAGGTAAGAGGATATGACTTTGATCGTGGAAACCGGGCCTGCCGGGTGGTTGACCAGCGAGCGCCGGAAGGCGTTGTACGCGCTGGGCGCTGCTTTGGCGTCGGTGCTGGTCGGTGTCGGATGGATCACTGAGACGCAAACTGGGCATGTTCTGACGCTGGTGGGCGTGGCGGTCCAGGTCGCGGCCGGGGTGCTCCAGCTTCGGCACTTGTCGGCGGCTCAAGCCGCTAAGTGGCTGACCACTACGGGCCGGGCCGCCTTGTATAGTCTCGCGGCGGCGACCGCTTTGGCGGCCGCCGGGCTCGGGCTGGTCTCAGACTCGGTGGCGGCGCAGATTGCGGCCGTCGCCGGTTTGGGTTTGTCGGTGTTGGCGGCGTTCGTGGCCGTCTTGAACGCTGACGGCGCGGAGTAGCAGCAGATAGGGGGTGTCCCGGTCGTTGTGGCGGCCGGGACGTTTCCCCGCTTAAGGAGGGGTTATGACTGACGTGTTTTTCGAGTTCGCCAACCCGACCGCTGCCGGGCAACTTGACTACATCGACACGAAGATAACGTGTGCGCTGTGCCACGTCGAGGACAGGCGCGGCACGGTCGTGTCAACAAAGCCGTTCACGGTGGAAACGTATGAAGCCATGGCGACCATCAAGCTGTCGCCTACTGGCGGCGGGCAGGCTTGGCATGTGACTGTCGAGGGTGCGGAGGGTGTTCAGGAGCGATGGGTGAACGTCCCGGACAGCACGGCGGCAATCAACTTCTGGGACCTGAAAGACGTTGACCGGTACTCGCTAGAGGTCGGCCCAGACACGGTACCGAAATGGGAGTTGGTGAACGCGAAAGCGGATGAGGCACTAGCCCAGGCGGGGCGGGCGGTCACGCTCGCCCAAGGCGCCACCGCGTGGCGAAGCGACATGTCGTTTCCCGGCCCACTAGAACCCAAAGTCGGCCTAATGGGTATCGCCTGGCCGTGGCCGGTGAAGATAGGGCGCCTAACCGCGACGGTCGGGGGTGTCCCCCTGGGCGCCCCGATCATCCTAGACGTGAACGTCGGCGGCTCGACGGTGTTCACGGACCAGACCGCGCGGCCCAAAATTGCCTCCGGCAACATGACGGGTTCCGCCACCTGGGAGCCGGTCGAGGTACCCGCGTTCGCGCGGATCACGGTAGATATCGACCAGGTTGGGTCGGACCCGGACTCACCGGGAAACGACCTGGTGGTGTCTGTTTTCGCGGAGCCGACATGATCGTTGACGATTCCCCAGCCCAGATGCTTCCCTGGCCGGACGACATGCCTTCGGGTGGTTGTTGGGCCGGGCAGCAGTTCGATTGGCTGGTCGCCAAGTTCCGGCTGATCCCCCGCGAGCTTGTGGATCCAATGTTGGCCGCACGGCTGCCTGGCTCGCGCAGAGGGCCGAAGCTCATTTATGCCTACAACACCGAGATGAAGCGGTTCGCACCGCCGCCGCAGGTGGTCTCATGGGCGGGCCTGTACATTTACACATCGTCAACCATCTATCTGCGGAGCGCGGTCTCTGAGACTTACGCCCCCCACGAGTGGGGCCACCTGCTCGACTATGAGTGGAATCTGCGCCACGGGCAAGGCTCAACGCTGCTATCTCAGGATCCCGAGTTGGTGGCGATCTACGCGGACGTGGTAGCGGCGTTGGGGGACGGTAGCTATTTCCGGTCGAACATTCGGGAGTGGTTCGCGCAGATGGCCGCCGGTTGGCAGCGAAACCGCATCGACTGGATGACCGAAGTCAACACCGGCACCGCGTCATACACGGCTGACCCGCTGACAGCCCGGACACTGGAGGCGTTCGCCCGGCTGTTGCCTTATGACGGGATGCCGACTGGCGGGAGCATGGTGATGGCGGCACGGCGGATGGCCGCCCCGTTGGCCGAGCCGGTCCTAGACGGCCCGCCGTGCGGCGGGGTGATAACCGAATAACTGGTGGCGCGAGCGCCCCGCCCGGCCCTACCTGGGGCCGGGCGGGGCGCTGTTCGCGTTTAAGTTGGAATCAGGGTTTGGCAACGCCGCCGGTCCAGCCCGCCGCGAGACGGGCGGGACCGGCGGCGGTCGAACTGATCCCCAAGCCAGATAGGCGAAGATGTCCGCCACCGCAGACGAGTCTGCCGCCTGGTCTCGTGCCCCACGTTTGCCCCACGCCAACCTTGGGGCCACTGGTCGACTTGATCATCTAGGGCTTTGACCAGGCCATACATGGAGCCGCCTGAGAGAATCGAACTCTCGACCTATTCATTACGAGTGAATCGCTCTGCCGACTGAGCTAAGGCGGCGCAGCCCGGGGACGGCTTGAGCGGCCGTGGGCGGCGGGTACTACCTTAGCAGCGCCTTTGGGGCTCTCGCTCAGCCGGCGGCGCGGGGGTTCGGGTGGCGCGGTGGCTCGTCAGCCGCGTTGACCCAGGGCTATCGCGGCCATGGCCGCCACTTGGGTTGAGCCGGGGCGGAAGTAGTCTGAATGGCCGTCGTCCTCGCCGCAGGGGAGGCTGCGGGCGCCGAAGGCGTCCGATGCCGGCAGCACGCCGAAGCCGCCGCCGAAGATGGCCGTCAACCGGGTCAATGAGATCAGGTCCCGGCCGGTTTCTCCCGCCCAGATCGGGGCGGTGGTGGCCAACTGGGACGCCTTGCTCACGCCCACGCCCGGACTGCCCACTAGCACGAGCGCGTCCGGGTCGGCGGCGGTCAGGGCCGACGCGCAGACCAGGGAGCCGTAGGAGTGGCAGATCCAAGTGACGTCCGCGTCCGGCCGGACGGCCGCCAAGAACTGGTCGAATTCGACCAGGTTGGCCGCTCCCTGCTCCATCGCCCCGGCGCTGGCGCCGGCCATCCCCCTGGGCGTCGCGTAACCCAGCCAGGCCACCACCGCCAGGCCTTCGGCATCGGCATCGGCATCGGCGCTGACGCCGACGTTGGCGGCGAGGGTGCCACCTGTGCCGAGGTCGGCCGCGGCTTCGCGCAGCGAGCGCGCCCAGCCGGGCATGGTCTTCCACCAATCGACCGGCTCCCCAAAGTGGTCGGTCAAGGTCCCGTCGAACTGGGAGACCCCGGTGTCAACCCCTGGGACCAGCACGGCGACCCGGTCGGCGGTCGCCAGGTCGCCGTCGACTATCACCCGCAGGCGCGGGTCGCTGTCGGCGGTCAGCAGCGACCCGCCATCGGCTGCCATCTGGAAGTGCGCGGTCGGCGCGGCCGGAGAGCCGGAGCGGATCAAGTCGTCGCGCTCTCCGGCCCAGGCGTTGAGTTGCGCCCCGACCGGCAGAAGCAGCGCCCCCAAGCCGATCATGATGCGCCGGACCCAACACAGGACGTTCATGCCAACCAATTTAGGCAACCGTGCCCGCCCGGCGCTTCAGTGGCAGGGATGAAATCCGGTCTCACCCAAATGGGTGAGCGTCTCGGCATTTCGGGTCAGTTTGCTCAACCCGCGCCGTGCGGTGACAGGTGTCAGACCACCAGTGAGGCTGGGCGCTATCCACGGTGCTGCCAGGCCCCCGCTCGGCACGCGCGCCTGATGTTACGTGGTGATTCGGCGCGCCCCAGGGCTCGGCCCGTCCGAGGGCTCCCGCCTACGCCGGGCACCCGCCAACGGAGCATCGGACGGTCAGCAAAGCCGACCGGTCACTCGGTCGGGGCGAGTCCGTTCTCGAAGGCGAAGACGACCGCTTGGGTGCGGTCGCGCACGCCCAATTTGCCGAGGACGTGAGCGACGTGCGTTTTGACGGTCTGCTCGGACAGAAACAGCTTGCGGGCGATTTCGGCGTTGGACAGGCCGCGGGCGATCTCGGTCAGCACGTCGAGTTCGCGCGGCGTCAACGAGGCGGCCGCCGCGCGGCCGGACTCAGGCGTCCGGCGCCGGGTGAAGGCTCCGACCGCGATCAACCGGCGAGTCACCGAGGGCGCGAGCAGGGCGTCCCCGCGATCGACAATTTTGACCGCCTCGATCAGTTCGCGCACCGAGGAGTCTTTCAACAGGAATCCGGACGCGCCGGCGGCCAAGGCGTCGTAGACGTAGTCGTCGTGGTCGAAGGTGGTCAAGACCAGCACGCGCGGCTTCGCTTGTGGGCTGGCCTTGGCGGCGGTCAACCGCGCCGTCGCCGCGAGGCCGTCCAGCTTCGGCATCCGGATGTCCATGACCACCACGTCCGGCTCCGTCTGGGCGGCCACGGCCAGGGCCTCGACCCCGTCCCCGGCCTCGCCCACGACTTCGATCTCGCCCGACGAAGCCAGCAAGATGGCCAAGCCGTCGCGCACCAACGGCTGATCGTCGGCCAGCACCACTCTGATCACTGGTCCCCCATTCCGGCCGGCGCGCTGCTTCCAGCCCGCCCGGCCGCCAACCCCGCCGATGACGCTTGCGCCTCCGCGCCGGGCGCGTCCGGCGCGTCCGGCGCGGAGACGGCGGGCCGCCCCGGGGCCGATGCCGGCGGGCCGCGCCCGGACGGCAGGGGCAGGACCGCCCGCACCGCGAAACCGCCGTCATCGGTCGGCACGGCGGTCAACCGACCGCCGAGGGCGGCCGCGCGCTCGGCCATCCCGATCAGACCGAAACCGGCCTGAAGCGGCAGGTGGGCGGCCGCCGCGGGCGCGCGGGCGGCATCGGGCAAACGCGGCGCCGCCGAAACCGGGCCGAGCATCCGGACCGAAAACAACGAGTCCGCCCGCGCCCACAGCCCGGCCAGCGGGCCAAGCCCCAAGGCGACCAAGTGGGCGGGCAGCAGCAGCGCGTTTACCAGCAGATACGCGACCGCCCGCCAGGTCGCGCCGGACCGCAGCAAAGCGGTCACCACCACCGCCAATCCGCCCTCGGCCGGCGTCGCCGGGATCGCGGCCGTCTCGCCGCGCCGACGGACCCACTGCGAGGCCAGCAGGGACCAGTTGGCCAGGACGCGGCCCAAGGGCAGAATCGCGCGGGCCGTCAACAGCCCCACGATCAGCACCATGAACAAAAGCGACGCCGCCAGCGCCAACATGTACAGCCAGGCCAGGGCCGACAGCCCGAACTGCGCTGCCGTGTACACCCAGCGCCGGCCCCATTTGCCGAGCGCCCGCGCCGCCCTCACGGCCGCGCTCCGAGAGCCGGCGGCCCGCTCAGCACTTCGACGGTCAGCGACCCGTCCGCCTCGCCCACGCTCACCCGGACCGGCTGGCCGGGCGCGTGCCGGGCGGCGTTGGCGAGCGCCTCCTGGACGATCCGATAGGCCGTCAACTCGGTCGCGGCGGGCAGGCTGGGGCGCACGCCGGACATCTCCAGGGTCACGCTCATGCCGGAGGTGCGCGCCCCGGCCACCAGGGCGTCGATTTGCCCGATGCCGGGCGCGGGCTCGCGCTCCCCGGTCGCGTCGCCGCCCCGCAGCAGGCCGACGATCCCGCGCGTCTCGGTCAGGGCTTCGCGGGCGGCGTCGCGGATCAGGCCCAGGGACGCGACTGTGCTGGGCGGCAGGCCGGGCTCGCGCACGGCCGCCGCCTCGGCCTGGATGGCGATTAGCGACATGTGGTGGGCGACCACGTCATGCAGTTCGCGGGCGATTCGGGCGCGTTCGGCCAGGACCGCTTGCTGGGCCGAGGCGGCGTCGCGCTCGGCGGAGGTCTGGGCGAGTTGCTGGCGGGCCTCGTCGCGCCCGCGCTGGACGTTGCCGAGCACGGCCAACCCTCCCAAGGCCGCCGCCAGGGCGGCCACCAGCCACTGCGAGACGCCCCGCGAGGACAGCCAGACCGCCAGCACCGACCACAGCCAGACGCCCGTGACCAGCGACGGCTGAGCCCGCGCGGCCACCACCACCAGCACGACCGCGTACAAGACCAGGCCGGTGGGCGACCACGGCCAAGACGACGGCGGCCCGCTGACCAGGGCCGTGCCGGCCAGGCCCAGCGTCATCACCCGCCAGGCGACCATCGGCGAGCGGCCCAGGAACATCAGCGACCCGGTGGTGACGGCGGCCGCCGTGGCGCAGGCCCAGGGTTGGCCCTGCCGATGCGAGAAGGCCGACAGTTCGGCGCTGACCGCCACCGCCAGACCTCCCACCACCACCAGCCAGACGGCGGTCATCAGGCGCGGGTTCCGCCCGCCGGGCGGGAAACGCAGCCAGGCCGGGCCGGGGGCGGCCTCGCCCTTGACGGCGGCCTGGATCAAGACGCCGACGAACGGCGGCGGCCCTTCGCCGCCCGCGCCCGGCTGATCAGCGCCGGACGGGCTCTCATGCGGGGGACTCGAGCCGGACGCCCGCGCGCCGGGCAGGCCCCGGCCAGGACTGGGCGCTGGCGCGGTCGAACTCATAGCGATGAGCCTACGGCGCCCCACTGACACGATAAGGACTTGCCGGACGCGGCACCGGCCTTGTCATCGGCCGGCGCCCGCCACGTCATCGTGCGGCCCCGCCACGTCAAAGCCCGGCGCCCGCCACGGGGAGGCATCGCCCGACGCGGCGTCGTGCGACGCCCGCCACGTCAACGCCCGGGGCGCCCGCCACGTCATCGTGCGGCTCCGCCACGTCAAAGCCCGGCGCCCGCCACGGGGAGGCATCGCCCGCCACGTCATCGTGCGGCGCCCGCCCCGTCAACGCCCGGCGCGCGCCACGGCATCGTGCGGCGCTTGGCTTGCCAAGAAACGGTCAGGACGGCGGGCCGTCCGGCTCGGCGGCGGGCAGGGCGAAGTCCTCGCCGGGGCGGGCGTGGTCGAGGGCGGCATCGGTCAAGGCGTGGAAGTGGGGGTCGAGGTCGTTTCCCTCGGCCAGGGCGACCGGGATGGAAGTGGTCGCCCGGCGGAAGAAGTCAGGTCGGCGGATGTTGTTGACCAGCAGGAACACTACTCCCAGCAGCAGAATCGCGACGGACAGGATGAAGACCAGGCCGACCCCTTTGATATTCGAGCCGGTGCCGTATTCGGGGTCGAGCGAGGCGATGACCTCGTGGACGAACATGAAGGCCAGGAAGGCCCCGCCGACCAGCGGGAAGAACAACTGGAACCAGAAGTTCCGGAACGACTTGAACCATTGCCGGCGGAAGTACCAGACCGCCGCGAACGAGGTCAGGCCGTAGTAGAAGCAGATGAAAATGGCCGTCGTGTACATGGTGTCGGTCAGCACGTTGTCGCTGATCGGGCGCATAACGGCGTAATAGCCCGCGGCCACCGAACCGGCCAGGATGGTGGCGGTGCCGGGCGTGGCGTATTTCGAGGTCTTGGCGAACCGGGCGCTCAAGCCGCCGTAATGGCCCATCGCCAGCATGGTCCGGGCCGGCGAGACGAAGGTCGACTCGAGCGAGGCCAGCGAGGACGAGAGGATGGCCAAGAACACCAAGATGGCCAGACCTTGGCCCATCACCGGCACGGCCAGGACGGCGAAGACGTTCTCGCCCTCCTTGATGGCCTTGCCGGTCAAGCCGAGCTCTTCCTTGCCGACGCCGGCGAACATGATCGCGGAAGTGGCGACGAACAGGTAATAGACGGTGATCAGGACGATTGTCCAAGCGGCCGCCCGGCCTGGGGTCCTCTGCGGGTCCTTCGTCTCCTCGGTGATGGTCAGCACCACGTCCCAGCCCCAATAGATGAACACGGCCACGGTCAGCCCCGAGATCAGGGCCGAGACGCTCAGGCCCTCGTGTTGGACCAAGGCGATCGGGTTGAACCATTCGAGCGAGAAGTCCAGGCCGTATTCCGGGCCGGTGCCGTTGTTGTGTTTGGCCACCGCGATCACCCCGAAGACGAACACCGCCAGCAATTGGAAAGCCACCATGATGTACTGGAAGCGAGCCGTCAATTGGATGTCGTGATAACAGAACCAAGTCGCGCCAACGGTCAGCGCCACCACCGCCAAGACGTTGAACCAGACTTGGTCGGAGTTCAGGTCGGTCAGCACGCTCCAGTCCTTGGGCCCGACCAGCCGGATCACCCAGTCGATCGTTTCGAACAGGAAAACCGCCGCGATTTGCGCCAGCGAGGCCAGCACCACGATTGTCGAGGCGATCAAACCCCAGCCGGTCATCCAGCCGAAACGCGGCCCGATGGCCCGGGCGCCCCAAGTGAAAGAAGTCCCGGAATCGGGGATGGCGCGGTTCAGCTCCCGGTATCCCAGGGCCACGAACAGCATCGGGACCAAACCCAGCCAGACTATTGAGGGGACGAATTGTTTGACCTCTCCGGCGGCGCCGCCCAGGGTCGCGGTCATGGTGTAATCCGGCGCTATGCACGAGATGCCGATCGCGATCGCCCCGACCAGGCCGATCGAGCCTTTGGCCAGGCCTTTTTGCGAAAGCTGGCGTTCTTTCGATTTGGAGCTCACAAGGTGTCCTTTGCTGCGAAGTGGTTGGTGATCAGGTGCGCCGGGAAGGCGCCGTCGGGCTAAACGGCGGACATGACGTGCTTGACCCGCGTGTATTCCTCCAAGGCGTAATGGCTCAGGTCTTTGCCGTAACCGGAGGCTTTGAAGCCGCCGTGCGGGAACTCGGCCACCAGCGGGATATGGGTGTTGATCCAGACGGTGCCGAAATCCAAGTCGCGGCTGAACCGCAGAGCGGTGGCGTGCGAACTGGTCCAGACGGACGAGGCGAGCCCAAACTCGACGTCGTTGGCCAACGCGACGGCCTGATCGGCATCGTCGAATGGCTGGACGGTGATAACCGGGCCGAAAACTTCCTCCTGGACTATCGCGTCTTTCTGGCGCACGCCCGAGACCACCGTCGGCTCGACGTAAAAGCCTTTGTCCCCGACCCGCCGCCCGCCGGTCTCGATTTTCGCGTGCGGCGGCAGATCGGTCAGATAACTCATCACCTTGGCGAAATGCTTGGCATTGTTGAGCGGCCCGTAGAAAGCTGTCTCATCCTCCGCGTCGCCGGTTTTGAGAGCGCTCGCCTGGGCGACCAATTTGGCGGTGAACTCCTCGGCCACCGCCGCCTCGACCAGGACCCGGCAGGCGGCCGTGCAGTCCTGGCCGGCGTTGAACAGCCCGGCGGCGGCGATCCCCTCGGCGGCGGCGCCCAGGTCGGCGTCGGCGAAGACGACGGCCGGCGCTTTGCCGCCCAGCTCGAGGTGGCAGCGTTTCAGGGTGTCCGATGCCGCCCGGGCGATTTCGCGCCCGGCCCGCGTCGAGCCCGTGATCGAGACGAGCGCCGGGATCGGGTGCGCCACCAGGGCGGGGCCGGTCTGGCCGGAGCCAACCACCACGTTGAACACGCCCGGCGGCAGGACTTGGCCGGCTATCTGGGCCAGGACGACGGCCGACTCCGGCGTCGAGTGGGCCGGTTTGAGGACTATGGTGTCGCCGGCCGCGAGCGCCGGGGCGATCTTCCAGATGGCCATGAAGACGGGGTAGTTCCAGGGCGTGATCTGGGCCACCACGCCCAGCGGCTCGCGTCGCACATAGGACGTCAGGCCGTCGGCGTACTCCCCGGCCCCGATCCCCTCGAGCAGGCGCGCCGCCCCGGCGAAGAAGCGCAGGTGGTCGACCGCCACGCCGACCTCGTCGTCGCGGATGACGGCGCGGGGCTGGCCGGTGTTGCGGTGCTGGGCCTCGACCAGTTCCTCGGCCCGGTCCTCGATCGCGTCGGCCAGTTTGTTCATCAGGGCCTGGCGCCGGGCCGGCGTGGTCCGCCGCCATGTCTTGAAGGCCTCGGCGGCCGCTTGGACGGCATCGTCCACGTCTTCGGCGGTCGACAACGGCATCAGGGCGACCGGCTCTTCGGTGGCCGGGTTGATGACCTCGACACTGTCTGTCGCGCGCGGCGTCACCAACTGGCCGTTCACGTAGTTCTGGAGGATCGGCAGCGATCCGGGTGCTGTCATGGGCGACTCCTATCGGTCGGCGCCTGCGGAGGCCGCAATCCATGGGCCGCGGCGTCCAAGGCAAAAGGTCGGTCAAACAAGCTAATGCTAACCGCGATGTCCCGCTTGGCAAGCCCCGGGGCCGGCCGACGGGCGCTTGCCCTGGTCATAAGAGTGTCAGTGGGGCGCACTAAGGTCTTGGCCATGCGGTTGATTCACACTTCGGACTGGCATTTGGGGCGGAGCCTGCACGGCGTCGACCTGACCGAGCACCAGGTCGGTTACCTTGACCACCTGGTTGACTTGACCCGGCAGACGCGCCCGGCGGCGGTGGTGGTCTCCGGCGACGTGTACGACAGGGCCGTTCCGCCGGTCTCGGCCGTCCGGCTGCTGGAGGAATCGTTGACCCGCTTGGCCGAGTTGGCCCAGGTGATCGTGATTTCCGGCAATCACGACTCGGCCGTCCGGCTCGGCTTCGCCGCCGGGCTGATGCGTCCGGAGATCGAGCTGGTGACGCGGCTGGACCAGATCGGCCGGGCGATCGAGTTGGCAGACGCGGGGGGCGGTCCGGGCGCGCTCGTCTACCCGGTGCCGTTCTTGGACGTTTACGCGGCGGCGCGCCACTTTTCGGCCGGTGACCAGGGTGTCGGGTCCGATGCCGCTGGGGCGGTCGGCGGGTCCGATGCCGTTGGCGGGATTGGCGGGTCGGGCGGCGCCCAGGCAGGAGGCGGCGGGGCCGACGGGGCGGGCGGGGCGGGCGA
>JAIROU010000417.1 GCA_031257375.1 Bifidobacteriaceae bacterium | reverse complement strand
GCGGCGATGTCGCTGTGGAGGCGCAGGGCCAGGGGATTGGCGGTGGCGGGCATGAGCGACTGGCCGGTGCGGCCGCGCAGGATCGCCTCGACCACGCCGCCGAGGGCGGCGAACATCGGGTTGCCGGAGGCTTTGAGAATGGTCCGGTGGAAAACCACGTCGGCCGCCAGGTAGTCGGCTCCGCCGGCCGAGCGCGAGTTGGCGACCAGCCCGATGGCGGCCTCGGTCAGCGCGGCCCAATGCGCGGGGGTGGAATGGGCGGCGGCCAACCGCGCCGCCGCCGGCTCGACGGCCGCCCGCAGTTGGGCCAATTGGTGCAGTTGGGCCGCCGTGTCCGGCCCGCGCAACCGCCAGCCGATCAGGCGCGGGTCGAAGGCGTTCCACTGCTCGGGCGGGTTGACGACCGCGCCGATCCGGCGGCGCACCGTCACCAGGCCCATCGATTCGAGCACGCGAACGGCCTCGCGGGCTATGGTGCGCGAGGCCTGCTGGCCGGTCACGCCGTCCTCCAAGCTGATCCGTCCGCCGGGCGGGTAAGCCTGCGAGACAATTCCCATGCCCCAGGCGTCGAGCACGCGGTCATGGAGCGAAGCGGCCTCAGCCTTTGAGTCAGCCATCCATTAAGTGTCGCACGTAACACGCCAGAATCGGCCAATCGCCCGGCGAGTCCAGAAAGCGGCCAAGAAGTGACATACGTCACACCCGCTGAGCTTGATAAAAGGATGCCATATATGGAACAATGAACTGAAGGCGTAGTCCAAAGTTGGGCTTCGCTGTTTACGGCCCAAGACAGCCGGTCCGCCCGCGGCGGCCCGCTGGACGGCCGATCCACAATTGCATCGTCAACCAACCACCCGAGTCCAAGGACGCCGATGTTCACAAGCTCTCTCCTCGGCCTGGCCGCTCAGGCCGGCGGCGCGGCCACCACCGCCGCCGTCACCACCGCCACAGCCCAACTCGACCACGGCCGCCTGATCGCCTTCGCCGTCATCGGCATCGCCGTCCTGGTAGTCCTGATCACTTGGCTGAAAATGCACCCCTTCGTGGCCCTGCTGCTGTCCGCCCTGGTGATCGGCATCGGCGCCGGTTTCGGCGCCACCGCCACCGTCGACTCGTTCGCGAACAGCTTCGGCAAGACCATGGCCTCGGTCGGCATCTTGGTCGGCCTGGGCGCCATGTTCGGCAAGCTGCTGGCCGATTCGGGCGGCGCCGACCGCATAGTCGAGACGCTGGTCGCGCGCTCGTCCAAGCGGTCGCTGCCGTGGACCATGGCCGTGGTCGGCGCGCTGATCGGCCTGCCGATGTTCTTCGAGGTCGGAGTCGTCCTGCTGATCCCGGTCATCCTGCTGGTGGCGAAGCGGTCCGAACTGCCGCTGATGCGCGTCGCCATGCCGACCCTGGCCGGCCTCAGCGCCATGCACGGCCTGGTCCCGCCGCACCCCGGGCCGCTGGCCGCGCTGGCCAATTTCGAGACCGGCAACCTCGGCCTGACCTTGATGCTCGGCGTCCTGGTGGCCATCCCGACGGTGATCGTGGCCGGGCCGCTGTTCTCCATCCTGGCCGCCCGCTGGGTTCCGGCGCCCGTGCCCGCGGCGATGAACGCGCTGATCGGCGGCCGGGCGGCCGACCGCTCCCAAGCGCCGGCCGAGGTCCGCCGCGACGGTTTCGGGGACGATGCCGCGCCAAGGCCTAACGCTCCGGCGCGGCGGCCGTCGTTCGCGGCATCGGTCACCTGCGTGCTTCTGCCCGTCGTCTTGATGTTGGCCGATGCCGTCTACCAGATCGCCCGCCCGTCCGGCCCGGCGGGCGGCGCCGAGCGCTGGCTGGGGGCCCTCCTCGGCTTTGTCGGCACGCCGACCGTGGCGCTGGCGATCGCCCTGCTGGTGGCGATGGTTTTGTTGGGGCGCGGGGCCAGGATGCCGTGGTCCAAGGTCAACGACGCGGCGGCGGGCGGGTTGCCGGCCATCGCCGGGATCATCTTGATAGTGGGGGCCGGTGGCGGGCTCAAAGGCGTGCTGGTCGACACCGGCATCGGCGACGTGATCGCCGCCTTCGTGAAGGGCTCCGCCATCCCGATCACCCTGCTGGCCTGGGTGGTGGCGGTGATCGTGCGGGTGGCGACCGGATCGGCCACCGTCGCGACCGTGACGACTGCCGGGATACTGGCCCCGGCGGCATCGTCCCTGGGCGGCGCCGAGGTGGCCCTGCTGGTGCTCGCCATCGGCGCCGGGTCGGTCTTCTTGTCCCACGTCAACGACGCCGGCTTCTGGCTGGTCAAGGAGTACCTGGGCGTCTCGGTGGGGCAGAACTTCAAGACTTGGTCGCTGATGGAGTGCCTGCTGTCCGTCACCGCCCTGGTGTTCATCCTGGTAATCGGCCTATTCGTGTGAGGAGAGCGACCATGACAGACCAACCGATCACCGCCCGGCCGTTGCCGGGCTCGGGGTTCCGGGCCGGGGTGCGGGACGGTTTTCTGCTTGGGGCGGAGGCCGGGGCGGATGCGGCTGCGGCTGCTGGCGCGGCCGGGGCGAGGGGCGGGGCGGCCGAGGCTCGGGCGGGAGCGGTGGGCGGTGCGGGCGACTCCGGGCCGGAGACTCGTGCGGGGGCCGGGGCGGTGGTCGATGCGGCCGAGGCCTTGGCGGGCGAGGCCCTGGTCGCCACCAGTGCGACGCGCGGCAGCGGCGTCCGGGTGGCCGTCTTCATGGGCGTGGCCGGCTCCGGCAAGACGACCGCCGGGGCGCTCATGGCCGGGCGGCTGGGCTGGGACTTCGCCGAGGCCGACGACTTCCACCCCCCGGCCAACGTGGCCAAGATGTCGGCCGGCGTCCCGCTGGACGACCAAGACCGCCGGCCCTGGCTGGAGGACCTGCGCCGGTGGATCGACCAGGAGATCGCGGCCGGCAGGCGCGGCGTGATGACCTGTTCAGCCCTCAAACGCTCCTACCGCGAACTCTTGCGGGCGCCGGGCGTGGTCTTCGTCCACATGTCCGGGTCCCCGGCCACAGTCGCCGCGCGCCTCGGCGCGCGCCAGGGCCACTTCATGCCCGCCAGCCTCCTGGCCTCGCAATACGCCGACCTGGAGGCGTTGGCCCCGGACGAGGACCATGTCACGATCAACCTCGACCTGGGCCTCAGCCCGGCCCAAGAGGTCAGCCAAGTGATCGGAGCCCTCGGGCTTGAGGGGGCTTGACGGGGGCGCGGCGGTCGGTGGCCTGTCACGTCGCCGGGGTTATGCTCGGTCCGATGACGTGCAGCGACTTGGTGGTCCGCCTCGCCTTCGCGCCGCCCGCGCCGGGCGGGGGGCTAGCCGGGTCGGCGCTCGCCCGCGCCCTGGTCGAACGCCAGGCCGCAGTCGTGCTGGGCGGCCGCGGCGGCCCACTGACCTGGGCGCGGACTGAGTCGGGTCGGCCCTACCTGATTGAGGCGCCGGAAATGCGCTTCTCCATCTCCCACAGCGGACCGTATGTCGGGGTAGTCTTCGCCGTGGTTCCATGCGGGCTGGACATCGAACTGTCCACCCGCCGCGCCCGCCCGGCTCTGGCGCGCCGATTCGCGCCCGACGAGCGCGAGTACATCGCCGCCGCCGACCCCGCCGCCCTGGCCAACGACCGCCTGTTGGAGGTCTGGACCAAGAAGGAGGCCTACCTCAAGTGGCTCGGCGTTGGCCTCGGCGCCGGGCTGGCCAGCTTCTCCGTGCTCGACCCGGCCGCTCTGGGGGTTGGCTTCATCGGCCTCGCGCCCGGGCCGCGCGGTGATCTGACCGGCCACATCTGCGTCGACCAGGCGACGGCCCGGTCAGCCGCCGTGCGTCAAATCTGGGAGGACTGACGGGACGACCCGGGCCGGGCTGGCCGGGCGGCATCGGGCCGAGGCGGGCGTCGGCGGGCGGGCCGGGCTGACCGGGCGGCATCGGGCGAAGGCGCGGACCGGCGGGCGGGCCGGGCGGGCCGGGCGGCATCGGGCAAAACGACCAGCGGAGGGCGCGGCGGGCGGGCGGTCTGGCGGCGCGGCGGCTGGCGCGGGCGCGGGCGGGGCGGCGCCGTCTCTATGATGATGGGCGTGTTCAGGGGCGCTGGAACGGTCATCAATGTGGTCGCGGTCTTGGTCGGG
>JAIROU010000353.1 GCA_031257375.1 Bifidobacteriaceae bacterium | reverse complement strand
GATGCAGCGCCCGCCGCCGATGCCGCGCCCGCCGCCGATGCAGCGCCCGCCGCCGATGCCGCGCCCGCCGCCGATGCCGCGCCCGCCGCGCCAGAGCCCGCCGCCGGCGCCCCGGCCGCCCCCGGCCCGGCTTTCGCCGCCAGTTCGCCCGGGTCCTCGCCAGCCTCGCCGACCACGGCGATCGGGACCTTGACGGGCACGTCGTCGCCTTCTTCGGCCAGCAGCGCCAAGATGGTCCCCGCCACCCCGGCGGGCACTTCCATGGCCGACTTGTCGGTCTCGATCTCGCACAGCAGGGAGGTTTCCTCGACTTGGTCACCCACCCCGACAAACCAGCGGTTGACCACGCAGGACTCAACCGTGTTCCCCAACTGCGGCATGACCACGGTGGTTGCCATGGTTACTCCCCCTTCCCAAGGGCCAATAGAGCTTGTTCGGCCGCCAGGCTCCAGCGGCCCGCGTCCAAGTGCGCCGCCACCTGCGGCAACCGGTCGGCCAGCGCCGCCAGCGGGGTGTACCCCAGGTCGGGGAGGCTGGGATAGACCATGATCTTGCCCCCCGAGGTCCGGCCCGCGACGGCGGCCAGGGCGTCGGCCACGCCCGCCATGCCGGTCACGGCGTCCAGCGAGACATTCGTGTCAATCACCCCGGATTCGACCTTGGCCAGCATGGTCTTCATGTCTTCGATGCGCGAGCCCGAGGTCCCGACCAGGTAGACGCCCCGGCCGACGACGGCGTTCAGGTCGAGCGGCGCCATGGTCCCGACGGCGAAACCGGCGAAAGCGTTGACGACGCCGCCGTCATCGACCAATCGGACGGCTTCGGCGATCAGCGCCGGCGCCGGGACCATCACGGCCAGATAGCCGTAGGGCCGGTCGTCGGCCAGCGGCTCGGCATTGGAATTGCGGAAACGGATCGGCACGCCGTGGCCGGCGGCGAACGGGCCGACCGTCGCCGCCAGGTGGGCCAGGCGGGCGTCGTCCACGTCCACCGCCTCGATGGCGAGGCCGGGCACGCCCGAGGCGGCGGCCCGCATCGTGTGCATCAAGCCCATCGGCCCGGCCGCGCCGACAATCCCGAGCCGGTCGCCCGGGCGCAGTTCACCGCTGGCCGGGAGGCGGGCGTAGGCCTCGGCCGGATCGTTCCCGGCGGTGCCGCAATAGCGGATGAGGTCGTAATGGACCCGGCCGAGGTCGATTTGGACGGGCCGGTCAATCGCCGCGCCGCCGG
The DNA here is from genome assembly GCA_031257375.1 of Bifidobacteriaceae bacterium. Taxonomy (GTDB): domain Bacteria; phylum Actinomycetota; class Actinomycetes; order Actinomycetales; family WQXJ01; genus JAIRTF01. The sequence continues at coordinate 18,443 of JAIROU010000353.1, read as the reverse complement.
TGACCAGGCTCATCAGGCCGCCGGCGGCCAGGCGCGGCCCCAGAGTTTCGATGACGCCGGCCTGCGACCCGAAGTAGACGATGTCGTCAAACCGGTCGTCGGCCTCGAGCCCCGGCGCCAGTTCCGGCTCAAGCCCCGGCTCAAGCTGCGGGTCGGAGGCCGTCGCCCGCGCCAGCCGCGCCGGCCCGGCCGCCGCGACCAGTCGGTCCAAGCCGGTGGGCGCCCGGTCCGGGTCGGTCACGACGAGCAGGCGGCCGCCGGGTTTCAACCCTTGGCGCTCGGGCCAGGCGTAGGCCGCCTCGACGCAGGCCCAGGGCTCGATCAGCGCCAACTGCGAGGCCGCCGGCGCTTCTTTGACCGGGATCAGGAAACGTTCCCCGGTCGCCGGGTCGATCGCCACGCGCTCGTCCACCACCACGTATTCCTGGAGCGCGCCCTCCAGGTTGTAGCCGAAGGCCGCGTTGCTGGTCGCGGTCGGCAGATGCCGGTAGTCGGTTTGGACCAGGACGCGCTCGCCGACGGCGTGGTGGGCGACCGCCGGGCCGACCGCGACGATCCGCGCGACCGGCTCATGGCCTGGCACCGTCGGCCTGGGAGCCGGGACGTAGCTGGTCACGGCCGCCAATTCGGCCAGGCGGGCCTCGGGGCTTTGGCCCGGGTCAAACCCGCCGCCAGCCAACCCGGCGGCGCCGGCCTCGACCGCCACCACGGCCGACTTGCGCGGGTGCCGGTCGAAGGCGTGGAGCAGTTTGGTGTCGGAGAAGCAAATGCCGCAAGCCTCGGTTCTAAGCAGGATCGAATGCGGGCCGAGTTCCGGCAGCGGCTTGTCGGCGACGTGGACCACCTGGTCGGCGGCCGGGAACAAGATGGCGTGGTGGGTTGGGGGCGCGGGAGTCATGGAAGTTCCTTAACTGAGCATGTTCTGGCCGCCCGTGACCGGGACCGCCTGGCCGGTCTCGTAGGCCTGGTCCACCAGGTAGAAGACGGCCTTGGCGACATCGGCCGGCTGGCAGCCGCGGCCGATCGGCACTTTGGCCTCGTAGAAGCGGCGCACGTCGTCGACGGTGGTCGCCCCCGGAACCTTGCCCGTCCGCAGGTACTGGACGAACAGGCCGGTGTCCGGGTCGGACCAGAGCGGGCCGTCGAGGTAGTTGCCCGGGCAGATGGCGTTGACCTTGATGCCGACTTCGGCCAGTTCGAGGGCGAACGATTGGGTCAGCCCGATGCCGCCGAATTTGGACCCGGAGTACGAGAAGTTCCGCTTCGACCCCTCGAGGCCGGACTTGGAGTTGATCTCGATGATGTCGCCCCACAGCCCAGGGTTGGCGGCGTGCTGGCGGGCCATGATCGGGCTGACGGCCCGCACGCCGAGGAAGTAGCCGCGGTAATTGACCCCTGTGACCAGGTCGAAGTCCGCCACCGTCTGATCGAAGACGGAGGCCGCGCGCAGCACGCCGGCGTTCGAGATGAACACGTCGAGACCGCCCAACAAGGCCGTCACCGCGGCCGCCGCCGCCAACTGGGACTGTTCGTCGGCCACATCGACGGCCAGGGCCGTGGCCCGGCCCGGCCCGTGCTGGGCGTTCAAGCGGTCGGCGTTCTGCTTGGCCAGGGCCTCGTTCAGGTCGGCCATGACAACGGTCGCGCCCTCGGCCAACGAGGCCTCCACCAGGCCCAGCCCGAAGCCTTGGGCGGCGCCGGTGACGACGACCACCTTGCCCGCCAGACGGCCCGCCTGGCCTCCGGCCGCCACCTTCTGCCGGTACGACTCGGCCTCCCAATTCTCGATGAAGGACCGTTCCGCCAAGGACATCGGCTTGACCGCTGGCGAGGGCTCGGGCGCTGCCGCTTCCAAGCCGCGGGCCGGCGGCGGCGCGCCGGGGGCGGCCCCCGACCTCTCGACGGCGGCCGACAATCGGACGGCGCCGCTGGCCATGCGCAGGGCGTCGGTGAAGGTGCCGAGGGCGGTTTGCGCGCCACCCAAGTCTGGCCCGGCCCCGAAGACGGCCAGGCCCGGGATGACGGCGATGATCGGGTCGCGGCCGTGCTGCTCGCGGAACCGGGCGACGGCATCGGCGGTGGCGGCGGCGAGGTCGTCGCCCGGCGGGATGACGCACGGCAGCGAACCGGCGTAAACGATCTGGTCTGGGATGAGCGGGCCGCCGACCAAGACCGCGGCGCCGGCCGGGGCCAATGTCGCGCCTTGCGCGAAGGCGCTCGCGTCCGAGGTCACGACCGGCGCCCGGCCCCCCTTGGCCAGCGTCCCGCGCAACGTTGGCGCCACGACGGCGATGGCGGCGTCGGCCGGGACGGGCGGGCCGTGGGCGGGCTCAGGTCCCAAAGCCGCCCTGATCGTACTGGTCAAATGCTCGATGCGTTCGCCGACGGCATCGGCGGTCGGCCCCGAGACCACCACGCCGTGATTGCCGAGGAAGGTGATGGCGGGCGGCGGCGCGCCGGTTCTGGCCGAATGGGCGGCGCGGGCGGCCTCGATCGCGCGGGCGAGGGGCAGGCCGGGGTCTTGGTAGGGGACGAACACCGCCTGGTCGCCGAACAACTGCGCGGCCAGCGCCGGGCCGTCGGCGTGGCAGGTCAAGGCGTTGGCGACAATCGGGTGGGCGTGGAAGACAAGCTCGTCCGCGATCAAGGCGTGAAACAGGATTTCGACGCTCGGCCGGCGGGACGGCTGGCCGATCACGGCCTTGTTGGCGGCGGCGCGGACCGGGTCGCCCTCGGCGGGCTCGTCCGCATGCAGGGCGCTGAGCAGCACGTCTATCCGCAGGGGCACAAGGTCTTCGACCTCGAGGTGGGACATCGGGACGCCGGACGGCTTGATGTGGAGAACGCCGTCCTGCTTGTGGGAGACATTGCCGCCGCCGGCCCGCGTGAACTCCGGGTCGCCCCCGAAGCGGTGGGCCAGAGCGATGGCTTGTTCGGCCAGGTTCATGTTTCGCCTCCGATGAGCTGGGCGCCGAGGGCGGCCAAATCGGCCAGACTGGTCCCGGTCCGCGCGCCGGCCCGGTCCGTGTAGCCGTCCCGGCCCTGCCCGGCCAAGTGCTGGTGGGCGGCCACCACCGTGGCGCCCCGCCAAAAGGCCGCGCGGGCGTGGTCGCTGAGGGGGCCGTCCTGGGCGGCGGGCGTCAAGGGGATCAGGTCGGGCGTGTTGTGCTCCGTCCCGGCCACGACTATCAACCCGGCCGCCTCGAAGGCGCGGACGTACCGGTCGACTGTGGCGCCGGCGTTGCGGACGGGGATGAACTCGGCGGCGTGGACTTGGCGGCGAACCAGTTCGGCGGCCAGTTCGTCGGGAGACTGTTCGAAGGGACAGACCGGATCGGCGCCATCGGCCAGAACCGGATAACAAGGGATGCCGCCCATCGCCGTGACGCACGAATACGCCTCGGCGAACGTCAAGGGGACCTCCGGGACAAAGCCGGGCGTGCCGCGCTTGAGAAGTTTGGCCCGGATCGCGCCCTGAGCCTCGGCCGCGCTCTGGGTCTGCCCGCCGGGAATCGACAACAGGCCCTCCAGCCCTGACGGCGACCGGGACGCCTGGCGCCTGGCGCCGCGCGCCCCGGCTGGGTCCAGGGCTGGGGGCGCCAAGGTGTTGTAGATGGCGCGGGCGATGTGGCGTTCCTGCAGCGAGACCCATTCGACGGGGACGTCCGCCCGGGCGGCGACATCGGCGGCGATGGCCGCGGCCGTCAGGTCCCATTTCAAGCCCTGCCCGGCCAGGTGCGCGGCGACCTGGGCGACCATCTGGGTCGCCCGCTGGTCGTTGGCCCGCTTGACGGCGCCGGTGGTGGCCGCCGCCTCGGGGTTCTGGCCGCGGGCGGGGACGATCCCCTTGCCGGTCAGGTACATCCTGCCCGGATTGGCCGGGTCGTTGACCCGGACGCCGGCCGCCTCCAGGTCTTGATCAAGCGTGATGAACTCCAAGCCGAACAGCGCGAACACGCCGACCTGGGCCGCCGCCCGGGCGAAGCGCGGGTAGACGCGCTGGTCGTAGAAGTTCGAGATGCCAACCGCCCGCACGCCCTCGGCCTGGGCGGCGGCCAGGGCTTGGCTGATCGACGCGAAGGCCGAGAAGTTCGGCGGCAGGTGGACGTGGGTGTTGGTCGCCGGATAGTCCGTCACGCGGGGTCCTCTCCGATCCGCCGGGCGGCCCGGTCCCAGGCGGCCGCGGGGACAAAGCGGCCGGGCTCGTAACGCTCGGTCGCCGCCGAGCGGGACGCGACCTGGCGCAGGTCGGCCAGGTCCCCGCTCAACGCTCCCAGGGTCCGGGCCTGGACCAGCAAGTTGCCCAAGGCCGCCCCTTCAACTGGTCCGGTCACCACCGGCAGGCCGGTCGCGTCCGCTGTCAGCTGGCTGAGCAGCTTGTTCTGGCAACCGCCGCCAACAATGTGGACCACTTGCGGGTCCCGGTCAGCCAGCTTGGCGCCGAGGCGGACCGCCCGGCGGTAGGCCAGCGCCAGCGAGTCGACTATGCAGCGCGTGACCACCGCCGGGTCGTCGGGCAGGGTCTGTGCGGTTTCGGCGGCCAGTTCGACCAGCCTGGCCGGCATGTCTTGGCGGGGGAGCAGCCGCTGGTCGTTGATGTCGACCACGACCGCCAGCGGCGGCACGGCCTCGGCCGCGGTCAGCAGCGCCGACAGGCCCGGGTCGCGGCCCTGGCCGCGCCAGTGGCGGCGGCACTCGGACAGAACCCACAGGCCCATGACGTTCTTGAGGTAGCGGACCGTTCCGTCCACCCCCAACTCGTTCGTGAAGTCGGCCTTCCTCGAGGCTTCGCTGGTGATCGGCGCGGGCAGTTCGAGGCCGACCAGCGACCAGGTGCCCGAAGAGATGAACGCGAAGTCGTCCCCGACGGCGGGGATGGACGCCACGGCCGATGCCGTGTCATGGCCGCCGACGGCCACCACCTCCAGGTCGCGGGGGAGAAGGCCGGGCCTGGTTCGGCCGACCACGGTGCCGGGCTCGACCACTTCGGGCAAGACCCGTCGCAGCGGCACGCCGTAGATCTGGTCGAGGTGGTCCTCCAACTCCGGTGACCACTGGCGGGTTCGGACGTCGAGCAGCGAAGTGGTGGACGCGATCGTGACCTCGGCGGCCCGCCGGCCGGTCAGCCAGAAATTCGCCAGATCCGGTAGCAACAGCACCGACGCGACCTCGTCCCAGCGCGGGTCCCGGCTCTGGGAGGCGAACTGGTAGATCGTGTTGAACTCCATCACTTGCAGGCCGGCGATGCCGTAGAGGCGGTCGGGGGGGAAATGCTCGAAGAACCGCGCGGGCAGGCCCTCGGTCCGCCGGTCGCGGTAGGCGAAGGGCTGTTCAAGCAGCTCGCCAGCCTGGTCGAGCCGGCCGTAGTCAACCCCCCAGGTGTCGACGCCGACCGATTCAAGGGCGCCGTCGGCGGCCTCGACCGCCTTGGCCAGGCCGTCCAGCAGGCTTCGCCGCAGGGCTGCGGCGTCCCAATGGAGCCCGTCGGCGGTTTCGATCAACGGCGTCTCAAACCGTTCCACCTCGGTCAGCTCAAAGCGGCCGTCGGCCAAGCGGCCGAGGACCACGCGACCGCTGGAGGCGCCCTGGTCGACGGCGGCGAAGCAACGGGGGGTCATTTGGCAACCAGCTCAGGCGCCCCAGGATGTTTGGACGCCGCCCACCCGGTCGGCCGCGATTCGCTCCAGGTAGCCCGAGCCCAAGAAGGCCTTCATCGGGTCGCCCGGCAGGCCCCGGTCTTCCCGCCAGCGGGCCAGGTCGGGGCGGACATCGGTGTAGAAGGCGTCCATCAATATGGTGTTGGCCCCCAGGACGTCGCCGTCCCGCTGGGCCGCCTCGAGCGCGGGCCGATCCACCAGCAGCGCCCGCGCCGTCATCTCTTGGACGTTTAGGACGCTGCGGATCTGGCCCGGGATCTTGGCCTCGATGTTGTGGCATTGGTCCAGCATGAAGGCCACGTCGGAGTCCGGCCCGTAGCCGCCGCCGCGGACGACCTCGAACATGATGCGGAAAAACTGGAACGGGTCGGCCGCGCCCACGATCAGGTCGTCGTCGGCGTAGAAGCGCGAGTTGAAGTCGAAGGCGCCAAGCTTGCCCAGCCGGAGCAATTGGGCGACGATGAACTCGATGTTCGTGCCGGGGGCGTGATGGCCGGTGTCGAGGCAGACCTTGGCGCGCTCGCCCAGGGCGGCGCAATGGGTGTAGCTGGTGCCCCAGTCGCAGACGTCCGTGTGATAGAAGGCGGGCTCGAAGAACTTGTACTCGAGGATCAGGCGCTGGTCGTCCGTCAGCCGTTCGTAGATCGCGGCCAGGCCTTCGGCCAGCCACTCTTGGCGGCTGCGGATGTCGCCCTGGCCGGGGTAGTTGGTCCCGTCGGCGAGCCAGATCTTGAGGTCGCGCGAACCGGTCTGGCCCATCACGTCGATGCAGTGGAAGTGGTGGTCGAGCGCGCGCTGGCGAACCGTCTTGTCGGCGTGGCAGAGGGAGCCGAGCTTGTACTCGACGTCCTGGAAGGTGTTGGAGTTGACGGTGCCGAGGCGGATCCCGAGGTCTTCGGCGTGGCGCCGGAGCGCCCCGAAATCATCCACCTGGTCCCACGGGATGTGGAGGGCGACGACGGGCGCGATCCCGGTGAACTTGTGGACCTGGGCGGCATCGGCCACCTTCTCGAACGGGTCGCGCGGGCAACCGGCGGCCGGGAAGACCTTGAAGCGGGTGCCGGAGTTGCCGTAGGCCCAGGACGGCACCTCGATGGCCTGCTGCGCGAGGAGGGGGGCGATCTCACAGAAAGTTGTCATGGCTGTTCAGTCCTATGAATCCAGTGCTCTTCGATTGGGGTCCGGGGTCCGCCCCAAAGGGCCGGCGGGGCCGTGATCGAAACGTTCCATTTGGTCGATGCTACCACCTTCCCGCGCGTCTGGGATGGGCTCAACCGCCCGCCGCGCCTCGGCCGCCTCGGCCATGCCCTCGCGATGGGGCCAGGCCGGCGGGGGTCACGCGGCGGTCGAGCGGCGGGCCACCAGGTGCGGCTGGAGCACGAGCGTGCGGTGCGCGTGGCGCTCGCCGGCCTGGCGGTCTTCGATCTCTTTCCACAACAGCGCGGCCGCCTCGGCGCCCATCTGGCCGCGCGGTTGGTGGATCGATGACAGCGGCACGGCGGCGGCGGCCGCGAAAGAGATGTCGTCGTAGCCAATGATGGCGATGTCGCCGGGCACGGCCAGCCCGGCCGTGGTGAAGCCCTGGAGCAGGCCGATCGCGATCAGGTCGTTGGCGGCGAAGACCGCCGTCGGGCGCTCGTCCGGCGGCAGGGCGGCCAGCCAGACGGCGGAATCGACCCCGCTCTCGATGTTGTGGGCGGGCGTCTCGACGACTCTCAGGGCCGACCCGGCGACACCTTCGACGGCCTGCGCGGCGCCCCGCCAACGGTCGTCGGCCTGGGCGAACGCTCCCAGCTTGCCCGCGAAGGCGATGCGCCGGTGGCCGTGGTCGAGCAAGTGCCGGGCGGCCAGCCGCCCGCCGCTGACGTCGTCCACGCCGACGCAACAGTGGTTGGGGTCGTGGACCCGGTCGACCAGGACGACTGGCGTGGTTCGAGGCGCGATCCCGGCCACATCGCCCCTCTGGCCGATCGGGGCCAGGATGACGCCGCGCACGCGCTGCTCCTCGAGGCGCCGCAGCAACATGTCTTGCCGGTCCGGGCGTTGGTCCGAATTGCCGACGTGGACCGACAGGCCCCGGTCGTAGCAGAACTCCTCGACGCCGGCGATCACGTCGGTGAAGAACGGGTTGCCGATGTCCATGACCACAATCCCGATCGCCATCGAACTGCCGGCCCGCAGTTGGCGGGCGGACTCGTTGCGCACCCAGCCGAGTTCGGCGATGGCCGCCTGCACCCGTCGTCGCGTCTGGGGCGCCACCCGCTGGGGGGCGTTGAGCGCGTTGGACACCGTGCCCACGGCGACGCCCGCCAATGCGGCGACGTCCCTCATATTTGGAGTTCTTGCTTGGTTCACCCGGCGCCCTTCTAGACGCGCCTAGCGTACCCCAACCGGCTCAGGGACGTTTCGCCGGGTCGCTGGGTCGCTGGGTCGCTGGGTCGCCGCCGATGCCGCCCACCCGGGCAGGCGGCATCGGGCAACTGCCGCACCGCCGCGGGTCAGCGGTCGGTGTCGCCGCGGATGAAGGCCTCCACCAGCTCGCGGCCCCCGGCCCTGGTGCTGGCCCGCCGTACGCCACCACGACCATAGCCACCCTGGCCCGTCGGCGCTTTTCCGTTGTCCGCCTGCCCGGCGGCGAGCCTGTGCGGATCATCCCGGAGTGACCGGCGCGCGGGCGGCGTCCGGGTGGGCCTGGATCAGGCCCCGGTCGAATGTCAGGATGTGCCGGCCGCGGGACCGCGCCAGTTCCACCAGGTAGGCGTCGGTGACCTGGCGGTGGCCGATCACCTTGTCGAGCGGCACATCGAGGTAAGACAGCGCGTCCGGCCAGAACTCGTAGCCCGGCAGATCGGCCACGGAGGCGAGCGCCGCGCGAGCTCCCCGGGCCGTGACGCCAGTCCGCAGCAATCCCCTGACCACGGCGCCCTGGGTGATCGGGCAAACCGCGAAACCGGCCGCGCCCGGGCCGGCCAGCCAGCTGATCGCCGCCTCGCCCGCCGGATGATCGCTCAACACGGCCGCCAGCAGGATGTTGGCGTCCAGCAGCGGCGCGGGGCCGGCGGGCGGGTCGTCACTCATCATCGTCCAGGAGTTGCGCGATTTCGGCCTCGGTGAGCTTGCGGCCGCGCGAAGGCACGCGCAGCAGCCCGGTCGCCTGGTCGCGCTCCAACTCCAAGTCCAATTCCAAGTCCGTGGCCTCGCCGGCTAACGCCTGGCGGATCAGCCGCTCCAAGGTGCTCGACACCGACCGGCCCTCGCGCCGGGCGATCCCCTTCACCAACTCATAGGTCGCAGGCGGCAGATCGGCGGTCGCCCGGACGCGGCGCGGGCCGCCGCGGCGCCGCGACTCACCCTTCGCCTCAACGGCTGTGGACATACATGAAGCATACCATGCATCAACTTCGATCGGCCGGGCGGTCTGTTTGCGTTCGGCCCAGGCGGGGCGCGGGGTTGGCGGGGCGGTTGGCGTCAGACCGATGCGGGATTCTGAGCGGTCGGGTCTTGACGCGCTCATGGCCGCTCTGCTTGAATGATCGGACGCTCGCAGTTGAATTCGACGAGGGAGTCCCAGCCTGATGCTTGGCAACGACGGCCTGCGCGTGGCCCGCCGAATCGGCGGTCGGCCGGAGTGCTCGACGGGCGGCGCCGATCCCGCGAATCAGCGGGGGGGGGGGGGCCTTCCTCGGCCTGTTGAGCGTGTCGCCGTCCTGGGCGACGGAGCATCCTGGTTTTCAGCGCGGGCTTGCGCGGCCCCGCGGGATGTGCCTGTGCGGAAGGCGGCCGGGCGGGGTGGGGTCGGCGTCTGCCGCGTGTCTGAGTTCCCCGCCTCGCGGCGCCGCGGTCGCGGCGCCCCCCCCCACCGTCATGAGCCGCGCCCCCAGAACTGTCAAGACCCGCGACGCCAGACATGTGGACGGGGCGGCAAGCGAGACAGATGGCGTGGAGCCATTGGCGGCGCGGGCCGCCACCAACTTCGAAGGAGAAGCAGCATGAGAAGGTCTGAGGGCATCCGCATCTATCGCGGCAGGCGCTTGTTCGCCGGTTTGTCGGCTTTGGCGGTGGCGTTGCTTGGCGCCGTCGCGTCGCCGTCGGCGCCGGCGGGGGCCGCGCCCGCGGTCGGCATCGTTCTGGAGTATGGCGATTTGACGGTGGTGGTGGGGGACGCCTTCCCGCAGGTGGTGTCATATGAGGTGGATGGCGCGGTGTTGGAGGGCCAGCCGGAGGCGTTGTCCAGTTTCACGGTCAATGGGACCGCCCGGCAGGCGGTCACCGCGGTCGAGGCGGACGTCGCCAATCGCAAGGTGGAGTATGTCTCGCAGGTGGCGGGCCTTGACCTGACTATCACGTCTGTCCTGGAGGTGACGTCGGCCAGCACGGTCGAGTTCCGGGTCACGTCTATCGCCGGCGCGTACGAGGGGTCGGTTCAGCATTTGGCGATCCCGGACCACCGGTTGGTGACTGTCCGGTCGGATCAGGCCGGGTCGGCGCTGTCGAGGGCGGTGGCCTCTCGGCTGAATGATGATGTCCATATCGCGATCACTGATTCGGCGGCTGTGGACGCCAATCCGGTCAACTCGGCGGTGGCGTTTGTGAGCACGTCCCAGTTGGCGGCGGCGGTCGACTCGAACGCCACGCGCCAGGTGGCGCAGGGGACGGAGAATGTGTGGTATCCCGTCGCCAGCCAGGTGACCCGTGACGGGGCTGTCACGAGGGGCTCGGTGTGGGCCGGGACTTGGACTTGGGCGCCGACCGGCCTGGCGGAGGGCAGCGCCGTGGCGCGCTACGAGCTGCCGCGGGCGACGGTGGTGCTGGCCGGCGACGCCAACGGCGACTCGGCGGTGGACTGGCAGGACGCGGCGATCGCGTACCGTGATGTCCACGCGCGTCCGGACGGGGCGGACAAGGTGGCTGACAGGGTTGTCCAACGCCTCACCGCTGACAACCACTCGTTCATGCAGAATCCGTATCTGGAGACGCTTGACAACACCCGCCGAGTGGCGCTGAACACGGACGGCTTGCGGCAGTGGGTGTTGCTGAAGGGGTACGAGGGCGAGGGACAGGACACGGTCTACCCCGACTACACCGGGCATTTCGAAAGAGGCGGCGGCCTTGAGGAGTTCAACGCCATGATCGACGGGGGCGGAGAATTGAACGCCGAGTACGGGGTCCATATCGGCGCGATCGAGGCGTACCTCAGCGCCACGAGCTTCTCGGAGGAGTTGACGGGCGGCGGGAACAGCCTGGCGTTCAATGGCGCGGAGCAGTCGTACCGGATTAACCAGGTCTGGGATCTGAGCTCGGGGTCGATTATCGAGCGTCTGGAGGCCTTGAAACAAGACGCCCCGGGGTTGGCGGGGGTCTACATCGACGTGTACATGACGAGCGGCTGGCAGGCTGACCAATTGGCCAAGTTGGTCAACCAGGTCGGCCTGGAGGTCTACACCGAGTACCCCGCGGCCTTCTACGACACCAAGTTGTGGGCGCATTGGAGCGTCGACCGCGGCTTCGGATTCTCGAATGGCTATGGCCTGGGTTCGCAGATGATCCGGTTCGTGTCCAACACGGACGCGGACACCTGGAACACCGATGTCTTATTGGGCGGGACCATCCTGAAAGATTTCGAGGAGTGGTCCTATGAGAACACCTGGAACGGGTTCTATTCGAATCTCTTCCAGACGAATTTCCCCACCAAGTTCCTTCAGCATTACCCGATCCAACAGTGGCAGGCCGGAACGCGGGCGGTGTTGTCGGACGGCGCCCACCAGGTCGTGTCGAGCTACGCCGCGGGCAAGCGGACCATCACGTTTGACGGCGTGACCGTCTTGGACCAGAACGCCTACCTGCTGCCTTGGGGCGAGGCCGGCCAGGACGGGACCTCAGATCCGGGCCAGGCCTCCAAGATGTACTACTACAACACCGCCGCCACGCCCACGACCTGGGATTTGACCGCCCAGTTCGCCGACGGCAGCGAGTTCGAGCTGTTCGAACTGGGCGATCAGGGGCGCGTCAACGCCCAGACCGTGACGGCCGTTGACGGCCAGGTGACCGTCTCGGGCAAGGCCGGCCAGGCCTATGTGCTGGTGCCGGTTGGCGGCGCGCAGGGTCCGAGCGGCGTGGTTTACGGCCAGGGCGAGCGGCTGGCCGACCCGCATTTCAACAACGGGAATCTGAACGTGTGGAACCCGGTCGGGACCGCCGCGGTGGCGGTCACGGCCAGTGGCGAGAACATCGCCCGGTTCGGCTCCGCGGCATCGTCGATCTCACAGACGGTGACTGGGCTGGAGGCGGGCCAAGAGTACTCGTTCATGGCGGAAATCGAGATCCCCCAAGGCGCCCGCCGGGAGGTGACGGTCAGCGTCCAGGGGGCGGGCCTGTCGGAGCGGAACCAATTCGACGTCAATCCGATCCCCTTCTACTGGGAGCGGCATCGCGAGGGCGATGGTTACGCGCATCGGGCGCAGGTGCGGTTCATCGCCCCGGCCGATGGCGAGGTGGTGGTGAAGGTGGCCGTCGCGGTCGGCCAGGCGGCGGTGAGTTTGGACGACGCCAGGCTGATGGCGGTCAAGGCCTACAACTCCGTGCTCACGCAGCCGCCAACCCCGGAAGATGGCGAGGTGGTCGCCTGGGAGGACTTCGAGTCCAACCTGCCCGGCTGGGGACAGTATTTCGTCTCCGGCGGCCCCACCTACCCGACCAACATCTCGCACCGCAACGACCCGTACACCTCCAGGAGTTGGCGCAGCCAGCACCCGCCGTACAGCAGCGGCGCGCTGGCCGGGCTGGCCGTCGACGCCGTGGTGGCGGGCAACCACTCGCTGCAGTCCCATCAGGCCAATGCCCTGCACTTCTACGCCTCCGCGGGCGTGGCGTACCGGACCATCCCGGCCACCTTGCAGTTTGAACCCGAGTCCTGGTACCGGGTGGAGTTCGACTATGAGGTGAACAGCAACAGCTACTCGTTTGTGACGGGCAGCGGCCAGACGAGCGAGTCGTCGCGGACCGTCATCGCCCAGGCGTTGGAGCCGACGCACTTCTCCAAGACGTTCCAGGCCTGCGGCGCCGACGGCTGGGTGGGTGTGCGCAATGAGGTGAACGAGAGCGGCTTTCGGGACCTGTTGCTGGACAACTTCTTGGTGGTGGAGCTAGAGGAGGGTCCCGACACCAGGCCTTGCGGCACGCCGGTCGCGGCCCAGGAAGAGGCCGCCCTGACGGCGGGCGCGAAGTCTTCGTTCACCACCACGTTCACCAACCCAACCGACAAGCTGGTCAGCAACGTGGAGTTGACCTTGGCGGCCCCGGCGGGCTGGCTGGTTGAGACCGCGTCCCTGAACGGGAACCTGTTCGGCCTGGTCGGCGCGGGCCAGACGGTCCAAACCGAGTGGTTGGTGACCGCGCCGGAGGCGGTCGAGGGGACGGCCAGCCTGGATTACGGCGTGGTTTACACGGCCGACTGCGCGGCCGATGAGACCGTGGTGGGGCCGTGGGCTGTGTCGGTGGCGGTGGGCGCGCCCTCGGCGCCGTCGTTGGCGAAGATAGCCTTGACGGCTGACGTGGTGACCGCGTCGTCTTATGCCCCGGTCAGTCCTCCGGGTGGCGTCGTGGACGGGGACGTCTCCGGGGCCTCGAGCGCCAATTGGCATTCGCCGGTGACCAATCCGAGGCCGCCTTTCCCGCATTGGTTGCGGTTTGACCTGGGCGGGCCGACGGAGGTGGCGGCGTTGAGGCACTACTCGCAGGGCGATGGCCTCAATGGCAGCGGGGGCGTCCCCGGGCGGGTCAGGGACTACCGGATCGAGGTCTCGGACACCGGCGGCGCCGATGATTCGGAGTGGAGCGTGGTGAAGTCGGGGGCGTTCGCGAGGGGCCCGGTCGGCCCCGATGGGGCTTGGGAGACGGTCTATTTCGACGCCCCTGTGACAACCCGGTACTTGCGTTTGGTGATCTTGAACACGCATCCGTCGGGCGGCGTCTGGCAGGACGACGAAGTGGCGCGCGTGACCGAGTTGGAACTGCTGAGTGCCGATCCGCCCGACGAGCCGGTCGGTTTCACGCCCGGAGCGCGCTCCCAGGCCGGGCTGTCCTGCGCGTCGGCGGGCGTGTCTTTTGGGGTGACCACGAGTTTCACGAACCCCGATGACTCCCCGGCCACCAACGTGGAGTTGAGGCTGTCGGCGCCTGATGGGTGGACGGTGCGGACCGCCGCCCGGGACGGAAACTTGTTCGAGAGCGTCGATACTGGTCAGAGCGTCGAAACGGATTGGCTGGTGGCTCCGCCGCTCGGCGCCGAGGGCATGGTCGAACTGTCGAGCAGCGCCGTCTACACCGCCGACTGCGCCTTGGACGTGGTGACAGAGCCGACGGCGGTGTTGGTGGTGGTCGATCCGACGGGAGCGTTGGAGAAGATCGCCTTGACGGCTGAGATGGTGACCGCGTCGGATTATGCCCCGGTCAGTCCTCCGGGTGGTGCCGTGGACGGGGACCTCTCCGGGGACTCGAGCGCACATTGGCATTCGGCGGTGACCAGTCCGAGGCCGCCTTTCCCGCATTGGTTGCGGTTTGACCTGGGCGCGCCGACGGAGGTGGCGGCGTTGAGGCACTACTCCAAGGGCGATGACACCTATGGCGTCGGCCAGGGCGTCACCGGGCGGGTCAGGGACTACCGGGTCGAGGTCTCGGACACGGGCGGCGCCGATGATTCGGAGTGGCGCGTGGTGAAGTCGGGGGCGTTCGCGAAGGGCCCGGCCGGCCCCGAAGGGGCTTGGGAGACGGTCTATCTCGACGCCCCTGTGACAACCCGGTATTTGCGTTTGGTGATCTTGAACACGCATCCGACGGGCGTCACCTGGCAGGACTACACAGTGGCGCGCGTGACCGAGTTGGAGCTGCTCGGGCTGGATCGCTCAACCGAGTCCTCGGGTTTCGCGCCGGGTGCGCGTCCGGAGGCGGATCCGGTGTGCGCGGTGGTCGACAAGACCGATTTGTCGGCTTTGGTGGCTGGGGCTTCGGCTTTGGCGCCGGGTTATTACACCTCTGCGTCGTGGTCGGCGTTGCAGTTGGCGTTGTCGGCCGCCCGGGTGGTTTTGGTGGACGATGCCGCCACTGAAGCCGTGGTGAGCGCGTCCGTCGCGGCGTTGTCGGACGCCATCGGCGCCTTGAAGCCGGCGGTGACGCCGTCGGTGGCGTTCAAGTGCGCGGCGGGGCGGGTGTATTTGGCGGTGACGGTGGTGAACAACGAGGCCCAGGAGCCGGTGTCGTTGGTGTTGTCGGGTCCGTTCGGGTCGAAGTCGTTCGCGTCGGTCGCGCCGGGGAGGAAGGCGACGGCGTCGTTCAACACGTTGACCGCGAGTTTGACGCAGGGCGGGGCGTTGGCGTTGACGGCGGGCGCGGCCGGCGTGGAGCCGGTGGTGTCGGGTGTCGCTTATGGGGCGTATTCCTGCGGCGGTTAGGCGCGGGGGGTTCGGGCCGGCGCCCGCTTGGTGGCCGGCCCGAACAGTGAGTCGGCGGCCGGGCGGAAATCGACGCGGTCTTGGCGCGGCATCGGGCAGAGCAAGACGGAACGCTCGCCGCCTGGACCCGGCGCCGAGCCTTGATCAACCGGCGGCGTTCAAACGTCTGACGGAGCCGCCGACTGTGAGCGCGGCGGGGATGGTGATGGTCTGGTGGGGCTGGTCGGGGTTGTCGAGGCGGGCGAGCATGAGGCGGGCGGCGTGGCCGGCGATCTGGTCGACGGGTTGGATGATGTGGGTGAGGCGGGGGGTGCAGATGGTGTCGATGTCGTCGGTGTCGAAGCCGACCAGGGAGATGTCGTCGGGGGCGCGGAGGCCGGATTCGGCCAGCGTGGTGAGCGCGCCGAGGGTGAGGTGGTAGTTGAACGCGAGGATCGCGGTCGGGCGGGGGTGGAGCGCGAGCAGGTGGGCCATGGCTTGGCGTCCGCCGGCCGCGGTCAGCGGGGAGTCGGCCAGTTCGACCGTCCGGGAGGGGATTTCCCTTTGCTCCAGCACGTGCCGGGCGCCGGCGAGGCGTTCGCGCATGGTCCAGATGCCGGGGTCTCCGGTCAGCAGGCCGAGGTGGGTGTGTCCGTGGTCGAGCAGGTGGCGGACGCCGACCGCGACGGCGCCGCGGTTGTCGAGCAGGACGTTGTCGCCAGGGGCTCCGGGCCGGTCGATGAAGACCAGTGGCACGCCTTGGGCGCCGACCTGGGCGAGAGGGCCGCGGTCGATGGATCGGGGGATGACGAACATGCCGTCGACAAGGGTCGCCGCCAGTTCTTCGGCGGCGGTGGTGGTGTCAGGGGCGTGCTCCCCGCCGGCCGAGCGGACGATGACGGACAGGCCGCGCGGCCTCAGGGCTTCTTCGATTCCCGCGACGATTGCCATGTGGAACCCCACGCCCAGGGAGGGCACGAGGACGCCGACGCGCTGGGACCGGCGGGAGCGCAGCGCGCGGGCGTTCGCGTTGGGACGAACCCCGAGTTGTTCGGCGGCGGCTTCGATGGCGGCCCGGTTGGCCGGCAGGACGGTGCGGCCGTTGAAATACTTGGAGATGGTCGACAGCGACAAGCCGGTCAGCCGGCGGATGTCGTGGTAATTGGCCATCAGGCGGAAATCCTACCGCTGGCGCGCCCGGCGGCCTTCGCGGCCTTGGGGGCCTTCGGGGGCTTCGCAGACCGTGGCAGATGTGAGATGCGGGTGGTGGCCGCGGTCATCTGGGTCCCCTCCCGGCGAACAATGGAACGAAACGATTTGACCATTGGTGGCCCGCGATGTCAAGACCGCGGACAGTGCGACTACGCTTGAATCTCGTTGTTCGGGCGTGAGGCGCCCACGACCTCTTGACTGCGAGTGCGACTCGGACTAGAGTCGCCCGGGAGCGGGCGCGTAACGTTTCGCGCCGGAGCGCGGCGAACTCGCCCGGGTGCCGGGAAGACACGATTCGAAGGAGATTCACATGGCTGACTATCTGTTCCCCGAGGTTCTGGTCCGGCCGCCGACCGAGCCGAAAACCCTCTACCTGGTCGCCAACGGCGACCTGCGGTGGACGACGAACGCCAAGACCTGGCCCAAGCAGCAGGAGGTCGAAGCCCAGTTCGGCGCCGCCGCCGAAGCCCTCGGCTGGAAGGTCGAGCGCGCCCACGGCGTGAACCCGAAGACCGGCCACGGGTTCATCGACGGCCAGCGCCACGGCATGGAAGTCTTCAAGAACATCCCCAAGGACGCCCCGCTGGTCGTCGTCGAGGCGGTCTGGCAGTACAGCCACCACCTGCTGCACGGCCTGCGCGACCACCAGGGCCCGATCCTGGTCGTGGCGAACTTCGCGGGCGACTTCCCCGGCCTGGTCGGGCTGTTGAACCTGACCGGCTCGCTGACCAAGATGGGCAAGCCGCATTCGGCGTTGTGGAGCAAGGACTTCACCGACCCGTGGGCGCGCGCGAAGCTGGCCGAATGGCTCCAGACCGGGACGATCATCCACGACCTGACGCACGTCCGCGCCCTGCCCGAGCTGCCCGGCTCCGAGGAGAAGCGCCTGGGCGAGGCGCTGGCCGCGCAGCTCAAAGAGGAAAAGGCGATCATCGCGGTCTTCGACGAGTACTGCATGGGCATGTACAACGCGCTGATCGACGACGAGTTGATGAACCCGGCCGGCATCTACAAGGAGCGGCTGTCGCAGTCGGCGCTGGTCGCCGAGATGCGCCAAGTCACCGACGGCGAGGCGGACGCCGTCAAGGCCTGGCTCGACGCCAAAGGCATGACGTTCCACATCGACGACGCCGGCGACGAGAAGGAATGCCTGACCAGCGCCCAGGTGCGCGAGCAGATGAAGATGTACGTGGCCGCGCTGCGGATGGCCGACGACTTCGGCGCCGACGTGGTCGGCATTCAGTACCAGCAAGGGCTCAAAGACCTGGTGCCGGCCTCCGACCTGGTCGAGGGGCTGCTGAACAACGTCGACCGCCCCCCGGTCGCCTCCCGCGACGGCGAGCGCGTCCTGTACCAGGGCCAGGCGCTGCCGTGCGCGAACGAGGTCGACCAGGGCGTCGCCATCGACGCCCTGGTCACCAACCGGATCTGGCGGGCGATGGGCCTCGACCCGGCGACGACGCTGCACGACGTCCGCTGGGGCGACGACTGGAACGGCGACTTCGTCTGGGTGCTGGAGATCTCCGGCTCGGTGCCCGCGTCCCATCTGGGCGGCTACGCCAACGCCTACTCGATGCGGCAGTCGTACTACTTCTTCCCGCTCGGCGGCGGCACGCTGTCCGGCGTGTCGAAGCCCGGCGAGATCGTCTGGTCGCGCGTGTTCGTCGAGGGCGGCGCCCTGCACGTCGACCTCGGCCGGGGCACCTGCGTCGAGATGCCGTCGGCGGAGGTCCGGCGCCGCCTCGACTCCACCAACCCGGAGTGGCCGATCATGAACGCGATCCTGCACGGGGTCAGCCGCGACCAGCTGATGGCCCGCCACAAGGCCAACCACCTCAACGTGGCCTACGCGCCCGATGCCGCCACCGCCGACAAGGCGCTCGTCGCCAAGGCCGCGATGTTCAAAGCGATGGGCTACCAGGTCCATCTGTGCGGCGACGTCCTGGCCGACTTGTGACGAACGGGTCCCGCGGCCGGCCAGCGCTTGGGTCGCTCGGAATGCCTAGGATCGGCCTGGGAACGTTCGGTTCGGACCGCTTCGGGCCGGCGCGGGTGGCGGCGGCGGTGGCCTCCGCGTTGCGGATCGGCTACCGGCTGGTCGACTGCGCCGCCTGCTACGGCAACGAGGACGCCATCGGCCGCGTGCTGG